>JABMQW010000018.1 GCA_013203115.1 Fidelibacterota bacterium | reverse complement strand
GATATTTGAAAAAGTTATTCCTGAAAATATTGTAAAAAGTAATAGCCGGCTTATAGTGGAATTCAAAAATTGGCAGCGTATGGGTTCTTTTATAGTAATTCACTATTGTATTCGGCAATTGATTAAAAGCCCTCAAAATTAATATGATTAAATAGCATCATTCCAGATATACCGGCTATGATTTAAATATTTTAAAAACAAACCGCCTGCTAACCAGTCAGTATTTTAATACAGTAATCCAAAAAGAAGTCACAGTTGAGTTTAAATAAAACCCTTTGATTTTTATATAAATATCTCTACTATTTTAACAGCTATAACATGCATTCCTGCCAACAATTCATATTAATCACACGATTCCTTATAGCGGCGCTTCTTTCATCCGTTCTGCTGTTTGCTAATGTTTCCGGGTCAGGTAAAACACCAGAAATCAGCGCCGGAATAATAGATCTACGAAATTGGGATTTCGAACAGGACGGCAATCTGCAATTACGGGGGGAATGGGATTTCTACTACCAACAGTTTCTTGATCCGGTCAGCTTTAGCCAAACAGAACCGCCAAAACCGGATGGATTCATTGCTGTTCCTGGCGCGTGGGATGATTTCATTTACAATGGTGAACCGATTGGCGGTTATGGATATGCTACATATCATGTGAAAATCCTACTCGGAAAGCATCCTCAAAATTTATCTTTAAGGGTCAATTCCTTCAGCACCGCTGCCAGTATTTTTATTAATGGTCATGAAATCGGCCAGGCTGGCATACCAGCCCCTACCCAGGCCGAGATGGAGCCGGATTATTACCCAATGATCCTTGATATTCCCACCGGGTATTCGGAACTTGATTTAGTAATTCATGTTTCTAATTTTTACCATGCACAGGGCGGTTTCTGGACGGTAGCTTCGATCGGGCTGGAATCGAAGATCCGCCAGGACAGTAATTTTAATCTGGTTGTTAACCTGCTGATCATTGGCAGCTTGATTATTATCGGACTATACCACATGAGCATGTATGCCCTGCGGGAACACACTCGTACGCCTGTTTATTTTGGCCTGCTTGCCCTGACCATTGGTATTCGTGCCTTAGTGACCGGCGATATTCATTTACATCACTTCTTTAATACTTTCCCCTGGCAGTTGATGATCCGTATTGAATATTTAACGGTATTCCTGGGGGTGCCGTTATTCATGAAATTCCAGCAGTCGGTTTTCCCAGATGAATTTCCCCGGAAACTGGCTGATGGAATTATGGGAATCTGCTTAATCTTTGCCCTGAGCGTAGTGGTTACACCAGTCTATTTTTTCACCAAGACACTGGTTCCTTTTTTCCTGGTAGGTATTACCGCCAGCGTTATCTACATGGTAATAACAGTACAGTCCATCAGTCATCAGCGGGTTGGCGCCTGGCTTTTCTTGGTCGCCTCACTGATTCTATTTACCGCCTTTATCAATGATATCCTGGTATCCCTGGAAATTATCTTTACCGGCTATGTTACACCGTTGGGCTTTTTGGTTTTTATGATTATCCAGGCTTTTCTGCTGTCCTATCGTTTTTATGATTCTTTTAAAACGATTGAAAACCAGGAACAGGAATTGCGCCGCCATAAAGACCGTCTGGAGGAAACGATGGAGGCGCATATGGCCGAATTAATTGAAGCCAATCACCGGTTATTAACCTTGACAATTATTGATGCACTGACTCAAATAGCTAACCGGCGCCGGTTTGATGATTACCTCACTAAGGAATGGCAGCGAATGAAACGGGAGAAAAAACCGCTTGCTTTGATTTTAAGCGATATCGATTATTTTAAAAAATATAATGATAATTACGGTCATCAAGCTGGTGATGATTGCCTTAAATCAGTGGCTCAGACACTTGAAAAATCGATTAACCGGCCAGCCGATCTGGTGGCTCGTTATGGGGGTGAGGAGTTCTGCGCCATTCTACCCAACACCAGTTTAAAGGGTGCGAAAATAATTGCTGAGCGGATGCGCAATAATGTTGAAAAACAGCAAAACCGGCATGCCTATTCAGCAGCTAATAATTATGTTACCATATCCCTGGGAGTTGCCTCATTCAGGCCTGATACGGACAATACCCCAGAGAAATTAATCGAACTGGCGGATCAACGATTATATAAGGCTAAGAACGGCGGTCGAAACAGGGTTTTTGCCGGAAAAGTATAAATCAGGCTCTTATTTTTGTAGGGCCTGCTCAAGAAATGGAGCCGTGTAGGAAGTTCTATTCTTGATCAATTCTTCGGGGGTACCGGCAAAAACCACCTGTCCACCATCGTCACCACCCTCTGGTCCCAGATCAATAATCCAGTCGGCACATTTGATCACTTCCATATTATGCTCGATCACAATCACCGTATGACCTTTATCGACCAGGCGTTGGAGCACGGCGAGAAGCATGTTCACATCTTCAAAATGTAATCCGGTGGTTGGTTCGTCTAAAATATAAAGTGACTTATCCCGGCTCTGGCGCGATAATTCGGTAGCCAGTTTTACCCGCTGCGCCTCTCCCCCGGAAAGGGTAGTGGCCTGCTGTCCCAAACGGATATAACCTAAACCAACCTCGAACAGGGTATCCATTTTTTTCTTAACCATAGGTATATTCTTAAAAAACTGCCGAGCCTCCTCTACCGACAGGTTTAAAACATCGGCAATATTTTTACCACGGTAAGTGATTTCCAGGGTTTCCCGGTTATAGCGGGCGCCATGACAGACCTCACAAGTGACGTAAACATCCGGAAGAAAATTCATCTCGATCCTGATAATGCCGTCACCATCGCAGGCGTTGCAGCGCCCACCCTTGACATTAAAGGAAAACCGCCCCGGTTTATAACCGCGAATCTTCGATTCCGGCAGTTGGGCAAACAGGTCGCGGATGAAAGTAAATAAACCGGTATAAGTTGCTGGATTGGAACGGGGTGTGCGGCCGATTGGCCGCTGGTCGATATCGACAACTTTATCAAGATACTGCAAACCATCGATTGTGTCGAACGGCAAAGGATACTTACGTGCCTTTTGCAGGTCACGGGCCAGGATCGGGTAAAGCGTTTCATTTACCAGCGTACTCTTACCACTACCTGATACGCCGGTGACAACAATAAATTTTCCCAATGGAAAATTAACATTAATATTTTTAAGATTATTCCCCCGGCAGCCTTTCAGCATCATATCTTTACGAGATCCGGAACGTCGTGTAGCCGGAATCGGGATAACCTTTTTCCCTGACAGATACTGCGCAGTGATTGATTGCTCGCATTTTATCAGATCCACCGGTGTGCCACTGAATACAATTTCACCACCATGTTCACCGGCACCGGGACCAAGATCGATTACCTGATCTGCCAATTCGATTGTCTTCCGGTCGTGTTCCACTACCAGGATGGAATTACCTATATCGCGCAATTTCATTAGTGTATTCAACAGGCGCTGGTTATCCCGGGAATGGAGACCAATGGAAGGTTCGTCTAATATATAAAGCACACCCATGAGCTGCGAACCAATCTGGGTGGCCAGCCTAATCCGCTGGGATTCGCCACCGGACAGGGTAGTCGCTGATCGCTCGAGCATCAGGTAATCCAGTCCTACGTCTACTAAAAAGCTCAGCCGCTCCCTAACCTCTTTCAAAATCTGGTTGGCAATAATGGCTTCATTCGTACCGAGGGTGAGTTCATCGAAGAAACGTAAAATTTCTTTGATCGACAGACGCGACAATTGTCCGAGGTTCTGGCCGGCAATTGTCACTGCCCGACTCTCGGGTCGCAGGCGAGTACCGTCACAATCCGGGCAGGGCTGCATGCGCATGAATTGCTCTATCCATTCCCGGATACCACTGGATGAAGTCTGTTTGTAGCGCCGTACCAGATTCGGGATAGCACCCTCCCAGCCGCCTTCGTACACGCCGGTCCAACGATCGGAGGAATATTTCATTTTCAGCTTTTGTGATCCGGTGCCATAGAGCAGAATTTCCCGCACATTCGGGTTCAGTTTGAACCAGGGCGTAGTAAAATTAAATTTATAATGCTGAGCGAGGCTTTTAAGAATACTACCGTACCAGTTACCGCGGGGTTGCTCGCCCAGAGGTACGATGGCACCCTGAATCAGAGATTTGCCACGGTTGGGTACTACCAGATCGGAATCAATTTCCATATGATAGCCCAGGCCATTGCATTTCGGGCAGGCTCCCTGAGGGGTATTGAATGAGAACAGACGTGGTTCCATCTCCGGCAGGGAGGCTTCCGGATGGTGCAGGCAGGCGTAATTTTCACTGAACATATGATCGGTCTTGGGCAGTTCATGAATAATTACCAGACCTGAACCGATTTTAAGGGCTAGTTCCACCGATTCGGTAAGTCGTTCTCGAAAATCATCCACCAAAACCAGCCGGTCTACCACCACTTCAATATTATGCTTTTTATTCTTTTCCAGTTCAATCGGTTGCTCTAAGGTACGCACCTTACCATCCACACGTACCCGTAAAAAGCCTTCCCGCTTGATCTCTTCAAAAACACCTTTATAAGCACCTTTGCGGCTGCGCACAACCGGCGCTAAAACATAAATCCGCTTCTTGATTTCAAATGCGGCGACTGTATCTACGATTTGCTGGACGGTCTGGCGCTGGATTGGCCTTCCGCAAAACCAGCAGTGCGGTTTCCCGATATGGGCAAACAACAGGCGTAGGTAATCATGGATTTCCGTTACCGTTCCTACTGTAGAGCGGGGGTTGCGCATGGTGGCTTTCTGCTCAATCGAGATGGCCGGTGAGAGACCTTCAATATAATCCATGTCCGGTTTTTCCATCAGACCCAGAAACTGGCGGGCGTAGGCCGATAACGATTCTACGTAGCGCCGTTGACCTTCGGCATAAATCGTATCAAAGGCCAGCGATGATTTTCCGGAACCAGACAGTCCTGTAATCACCACCAATTTATCCCGCAGAATTTCCACATCGATATTCTTGAGATTATGCTGGCGAGCTCCTTTAATTATAATCCGATCGGCTGGTTTATTCATACCCGTTCGCCTTTTGCCGGTATGTCGCAAGTCAGATAATACACCTCTCTATTCTGAATTTGCTGCAGCCAAATCATCCCTGAATTTACTTTTTGATTAAACGGATTAGAATTACTATTTGCTGAATCATAAGCTGACATGATCTGACCGCAACTAACAGAAAATTTTCTGGAACAGCTCCTATCTCCTTTTGGAGTTAACGGGGCGACGGGTCTAACTTAGAATATGGGTTCGCTAAAGAATCATCTACTGATATCAATGCCGCATCTGACCGATCCCTACTTTGGGCGATCGGTGGTCTATCTCTGCGAGCATAACAAAGAAGGGGCCATGGGTCTGATTATTAACAAACCTCTGGGTGAGGCGGACCTGAAGGAAATCTTTGCCCCTGACCCGGAAGATAATGAATTCCTGGTTGCTATTCCCAAAGTTTATTTCGGCGGACCGGTGATGTTGGAGCGGGGTATTGTGCTCCATTCTTCCGAATACAAGCTTGAAGATACCATGCCGGTTTCGGAGCAACTGTCAATTTCCAGTAGTAAAACGATCATCCGGGATATCCGCAATGGCAAAGGCCCCCGGCAG
>JABMQW010000159.1 GCA_013203115.1 Fidelibacterota bacterium | reverse complement strand
AATATCTAATTTCCCCTCTTCGGGATGGATGCAGATCGAACTGGTGCGTGCTTCCCGCGGATCGAAGATCGCCGGCAACTGCTCGTATTCAACGACAATGTCAGCCAGGGCCGCCGTAGCGGATTCCAGCGTATCTGCCGCCACCAGGGCCACCCGGTCGCCAACATAGCGAACGGTGGATTCGAGGATGCGCATGTCCCGCGGGGACGGCTCCGGATATCCTTGTCCCGCGGTGGTATAATAATGGATAGGAAAATCACGATGGGTCAAAACAAGGCGCACCCCTTCCCGGTTCAAGGCACGGGTTGTATCAATATTTTTTATCCGGGCATGAGCGACCGGACTGTGAAGTATTTTACAATATAACAGATTCGCCGGCTGAATATCATCAGCAAAGACCGGCTGGCCGGTGGCCAGGGCACGGCCGTCGACCCGGGCGGTTATTTTCCCAATCACTTTCATAAAGCGGCCTCCACCGGTTTGACATAGCCGGTACAGCGGCAGAGATTACCTGCCAGGGCATCCCGTACCTGTTCCTCACCGGGAGCTGGATTTTCCCGGTTCAGGGCTTCCAGCGCCATCAGCATTCCCGGTGTGCAGTAACCGCATTGTATGGCACCGGCGGCAATAAATTTTTCCTGCAGTCGATGCAGACGATCGTGGGAACCGAGGCTCTCCAGTGTTTCAACTGTCTTCCCTCCCAGCGTGTGGAGCAAAACCAGACAGGCATTCTGAGCCTGATTATCGATTAATACGGTACAGGCTCCGCATTCGCCATTGTCACAACCGTATTTAACGCTTTTTAAACCGCTTTCGCGTAAATATTCCAGCAGGGTCAATCCCGGTCGGAATTCCGCGGCCGTGGTCTTACCGTTCAATTTGAATTTCACTTTCATAATTCTTCCCTGACCCGCTCCAGACCGGTCCTGATAACGGATTGTTTATATTGTCGCGATCCAAGGTGATTATCACGAAAATGCTCACTGACATTGTTACTGAACTGATCAATCCACTCAGGTGTGAACTCAGCGATGGAAATCGCCCGGCCACTGATTCGATCGGTATCACCGCCGATCCCCAGCGAAACCGTGTTACCATACCGCATAGCGGCGGTGATCACAAAAGCGCGCGCCGAAGGCAGGAGGGCAAAGCGCTGAAGTGCCGTGGAATTGATCCGGGATTTATCAATCAGCACTGTTTTAATGATACCATTGCCATCCCAGTCCCTAAGGTTGATCACTGCCGTTCGATCGGCAATCACCTCCAGGTTGGCTTTCAGTGATTGCAGCATGACCAGCACTTCCGAATCGGGCCGTCCCCGACCTATTTCACCGCCGATCGTGCGGGCATTCCGGATATTTTTACTGGAACAGCACCAACGGGCACAAACGCCTAAATTGCTCTGGTCGGCAACTGGAAAATATTCCACCAACTGCTGTAGTGTTGCACCGGCTCCGATCCTGATTAATCCCCCTTCGATTTCGACCGTTTTCAATAGCAATTTATTTATGTCCACCAACGTAGTGATCGATGGATTTTTTTCAGCTATTAGATAGGTTCCGCCGGCAAATATTGCATTTGTATCGGATTGAACTGACCGGTAAGCCGCTTCAAGAGATTCGGGAAATTCCACCAATTCTATCGAAGCCCACATAATTATACTCCATTCTTATGTTTTAAAAAATCGATTCCTGATCTCCGGGTCGCCTGCCGGATCATTGCGGCTGCCAGACTGTTATGCTGCTCGAGTAATTTCACCTCATCGAGCGTACTGCTACCGTTGCAAATTTGTATTTTTCCATCGATGATCAGATAATCAACCGGAGTGGAACGAACGGTGAATACCAGAGCTGCCAGGGGATCCGAACCACTGCCAGCATATTCGATGCCGCTGGCGGAAAATAAAGCTAAATCAGCACGCTTACCAACAGCCAATTGACCGATATCATTCCTGCCCAGCACGGCCGCCCCCCCCCGAGTAGCCATCCTTAGTACATCGCGGGCGGTAAGCCAGTATTGTTCGTCGCGTAAGCGTGACAACAGCATTGCCTGACGGATTTCAGCGAGCATGTTGCTGCCATCGTTCGAGGCCGAGCCATCCACTCCCAGACTGACTTTGACACCGGCGTCCAGCATTTCCCTGATACGTGCGATGCCCGACCCCAGTCGCAGATTAGATGAGGGACAGTGACTGATCCCCGAGCCGACATCGCCCAATCGCCTGACTTCCGCATCGTTCAAATGAACTGCATGAGCGAACCAACTGAATTCTGTAATCCAGCTGAGCGAATCTATATATTCCAGGGGGCGTTTTCCGTAATTGTTCAGACAAAATTTTTCTTCATCCAAGGTTTCCGCCAAGTGAGTGTGAATCAACAAATTATTTGCCTTAGCAAATTCGACCGTACTTTTCATCAACTCCGGTGTAACCGAGAAAGGCGAACAGGGCGCTAATGCCAAGCGAAGCATCGACCCCTCGGATTGATCGTGGTAACGCGCCAACAAACGTTCCGTATCGCGTTGAATGATCTGCTCGGATTGGACTACCTCATCCGGTGGCAAACCACCGTTTAACCGGCCCAGGGACATCGATCCGCGGGTGGGATGAAATCTTATCCCTAGCTCCCTGGCGGCCCGGATTTGCGCATCAACCAATTCGCCGCTGATACCTTGGGGAAAAACGTAATGGTGATCGGAACTGGTAGTGGTTCCGGATCTCATCAATTCCAAAATGGCTGACTTAGCGCTGTAGTAGATCGCCTCTACAGTCAATTCGCGCCAGAGTTCATAATGGTTGGTCAGCCAGTCAAATAAGCCCAGATTCTGCATGAGGGGAATGTTGCGGGTCAAAGTCTGGTAAAAATGGTGATGGGTATTTATAAAGCCCGGTACTACTACCATACCGGTGGCATCAATAATTTCGTCGGCCGGGGCGTCGTTGACCCGGGAACCCAGGGATGTGATAACACCATCTTCGATTAACAGGTGGCCGCCACTGTATTCCAGTTGGCCATCATCCATCGTGGCTACCAGCAGGGGTTTATTAATTAATATCCGGCTCATCCTATATCCTTAATTATACGTGAAATTGCGGTAAATTGCGAATGCTTTTCCATAGTATAATCATTATCAGGGCCTGCTTCAGGGATACGCGATTGGTCCGGTTATCCTTCCAGTGAATCTGTTCCACGGCCAGGGTATCGCCATTCAACCGGGCCGTCAGCAAAACTGTTTCATAAACATATCCATCCGCTTCGAAAATCAGGGTTGCTTCACTGGTATTTAATTTATATTTCAAACCTGCTGCTGTAAAGCGATAGCCTTCCGGCTCATCGTTATAACTCGAATCGCTCAAACACAAGCGCGGTTTATCCATAAACGGCCGACCGCTGGTGGGGCAAAAAACGGTACAATTACCACATTCATTACATAAATCGGCCAGATTGAAAATCTGTGTCGGCTGATCAATTTTAAATTTTCCAGCATACTGAATATCTGTCTGTCCCTTACTGCGAACGGCCACCGGGATAGCCAAGTCAATCTTATCTACTGGGTAAGCAATATTAGCCCGATTGGGACAAACTGTGACGCAAATATCGCAGAATTCATCACAGAATAAACAGCGGGCCGCTTCAACCTGAGCCTGTTCAGGAGTAATCAGCGATTTGACCGGTTTGGTATGCAGCACGGTGAATCCATCGGCAGCCGATCCAAAATCCCGCTGTGCCAGCCGCAAGTGCATATTATCGGCATCATCCTTAAACGAACGGTAAACCGGTGGTTGAGAATTACTATTACGGGCAGCCCGAATAATATTTTTGGCGGCTCGCCGACCATCGCCGACCGCCGTAATGATCGTGTAGGCTCCCCGGATTGCATCACCACCGGCATAAATATTGGGAAGACTGGTAGCTTGAGTTTTAGGGTCGATCTTCAATTCTTTCGGCGAAATAAAATCGACGGTCACGATCTGTCCCACCGCCGGAATGATATAATCAGCGGTCAGCTCGAACTCGGTTTCCGGCAGCATTACCGGACGAGGGCGTCCGCTGGAATCTTTGTCACCCAGCTTCATCCGGCAGCAGGTCAGGATTAAGCCCTGTTTTCCCCGCTTGATTTTCAGCGGCGCTATTAGTTCGGAAATTGAGATCCCCTCGGCCTGGGCCGCGGCAATTTCCACCCAATCGGCCGGCATTTTATCGATTGTCCGGCGATAGATTATGGACACACGGCCGTCACTCCCAACCTGACGCAGGACTGTACGGGCGGCATCCATGGCGGTGTTACCCCCACCTATTATCAGCACATCAGCAGCGGTGGGAAGCATATTCCGCTGTTTGACACCGGCTAAAAATTCCAGTGGATCCCGCACATGGTCCTCATCCTCCCCGTCGATATCCAGCTTCCGGCTGCTCTGGGCGCCCACACCTAGATAAATATAATCATAATCGGATTGAAGTTTCCGGAATCGCTCTTCGTCGATAACAGTATTATAATTGATGCGGACACCGAGATCGGTAATTAATTTAAGGTCAGCGGCAATCGTTTCGGTACCGAGGCGGAACCGGGGAATTGCACCGGATACCATCCCCCCCAGTTGATCTTTGGCTTCGAACAAGTCAACTTTGAATCCTTCCCGTGCCAGGAAATAGGCACAGGACAACCCGGAAGGTCCCCCTCCTACCACCGCTATTTTAACATCAAGGGAAGCCCCTTTTCCAGACGGATTGGCCGCAGCATGGTTTTCCGTAACATAGCGCTTGATTTCCCGTATCATTAACGGGCGATCGTAATTGATGCGGGTACATTTCAGTTGACAGAGATGATCGCAAACCTGGCCGGTGATCCCAGGCAAGGGATTGGTGGCCGTAATGACTTTATAAGCTTTATCAAACTCGCCACGGGCGGTATAATACATATAGTCGGGTATATTCTGATCGGTGGCACAGGCTTCTACGCAGGGGGCGGAGATACAATCAAACTGCTCCAGCTTCCGTCCCGTTTTGATCGAAGGATAAAAAGGCATCGGACGCTGGTATTCAACCGCTGATACTACCTGATCGGCATAGCGGTTCAGATTTTCCAGTTTGGCCTGGTTTAGATCCAGAGCGGACGAGGCGGAATTCATAATCAACTGTTCGGTATCAAAGGCATTCATTGCCTCAAAATCGACCCTCAAATTATCAAGATATTGTTTGAGCCTGCCATATCCACCGGGCTTAAGTATATCGGAACAGGTGGTAACTGGCGAAAGTCCGCAGGCAACCAAGGCAGCAATATTGAAACAATCCACCCCCGCACAGAATGACAGATCAAGCCGGCCGCCATAATCCTCCTGCAGCCGCGCAGCCAGGTTAACACTCAAAGGATGCAGAGCCCGGCCGCTCAGGTAGGCCTGCTTTTCCTGTTTCGGAAATAAATCCTTCAGATTTAATACTTCCAAGGTATTGGTCAGTTTAAGGCCGAATTCAACCCCCTGCCGCTTGGCGGACAATTGCAGATTGTCGATAATTTCCAGCGCCTGGTCATATTTAAGGTCATGCTCGAAAGCCTGGTCGGGAACCTGAATATTTTTAAAACCCAGCTTTTCATTCAGTATCTGCCGTAATCGTTCCGGTCCCAATAGAGTCGGATTAAGTTTAATCAGCGTATGCAGGTTCCGTTCTTCGATCAGATAGCGGCCGATTTTTTCAATCTCGTCCGGGGGGCAACCATGCATCGTGGATAAAGTCACATTATCCGACATGCGGGCAGAGATAGCTATATCTTTGATAGCAGGATAAACCGATACCAGCAAATCTATTTTATCATCTAGTAACGGTTGGCAATTTTCCATCAAATCCAGAAATTCTTGAATATTGGTCTGCTTAATCCCTGCCAGGTCGTAACCGACTGACATATTGAATATCAAGCCCAGTGCAGTAGTATCATGCCAACCAAATTTGTGCCGCAGGATATGGATTAAAATCCAGGCATCAAGATACTGATCGAAGGACTGGCGCAATTTCAGTTCCTGGGACCATTCACAGTTATAGCCTTCATCCTGCATGTCGATACAGGGCTTGGCAACCTCGATCTCATCAAGGGTTTGAACGGTTTTCAATTCGATATAGCGAGCGCCGATTAACCAGGCGGTAATAATATTGATTGATAATTGGGTATGAGGGCCGGCAGCAACACCGATCGGTGTTTCCAACAGTTGGCCGTAACGCATCATCCGAAAGGGATCGGATTGCTTTGGCATAAAAAATAGATCTTTAGATATTCCGAAAATCTGGCCCTGTTGTTCTTTGGCCAGAATCCATTTTAATAACCGGTCGATTGGTATTGGATATAAATTATCAGACATATTTCTGTTTTAATCGTTCAACCCCTCCGGGGTTGCCGTTTTAATCAAAATTAATTGTCTATTCACATTTAACTCCTCCGGAGTTTTGAAATTTGTACCGCACCAACTGAACAATCCCACAGAGATTGAACACGAAAAACTGGCGTCACAACCAATTGTATCCCGACCACTTAAAGACAGCGACCCTGACGAGGTCAAACTCAAGTAACAACCACTTTGCACTACACCGGTAACTAATCCCAAAGGGATTGAATGCTTATAACTATCGGTGGAACCGATAGCTATGCTATATAACCGGGAAAGTGACCCTGATGGGGTCAAACTCAAATAACACCCACTTTGCACTACACTGGTAACTAATCCCAAAGGGATTGAACATGAATAACCATCGGTGGAACCGATAGCTATACTATAAAACCGGGAAAGTGACCCTGATGGGGTCAAACTCAAATAACACCCACTTTGCACTACACTGGTAACTAATCCCAAAGGGATTGAATGCTTATAACTATCGGCACAACCGATTGCATCCTGGCCACTCAAGGACAGCGACCCTGACGGGGTCAAACTAAAAACCTTTCATCAAACTCAATACCATGTTCTTTGAGCAGAACCTCGACTTCTTCGCGATAACTTCTTTTACGATGATGTTCTACCTGGCTTTTTATATAGTTGATAATGGTGTTTTTATCTTTGTCTGCATACATGAAAGCGGCATACCCACCCTGCCAGCCTTTGAATCGAGGAAAGAGATTCTGTTCTTTTATCCAGATTGAGGATGCTACCTTGATATCTTTAACTAAATCGGCGAGGGCAATCGCTGGTTTTAATCCGGTAAGTACATGAATATGGTCCTCTACACCATTAATCCGGTACAGATAACACCCCTTATTATTGATGATTCCCCAGATATATTTGAATAATTGTTCACGTTCCGCTTCTTTCAGGCAGGGTATCCTGTTTTTAGTCGAAAAAATAATATGATAATATATTTGGGTGTAGGTTGACATTATTTATTCAACCCCACCGGGGTTGCCGTTTTAATCAAATTTAATCGTCTATTCATATTTAACTCCTCTGGAGTTATTAAAATTTGTACCGCACCAATTGAACAATCCCGTTGGGGATAAGCACAAATAACTGGCATTGCAACTAATTGTATCCCAGCTATTCAATGACAGCGACCCCGACGGGGTCAAACTCAAGTAACACCCACTTTGCACTTTACTGGTAACTAATCCCGGAGGGATTGAATGTATATAACTATCGGTGGAACCGATAGTTATGCTGTATAACTGGGAATGTGACCCTGAAGGGGTCAAATTGGAATAGCGCCAAGACAGTATCATCTTTTATTCACCAATTCTTTCAATGTAAATGCCAGTATATTTTTCAACGCTTTCCGGCGGTAGGCGGCGGTGGCGCGTATATCGTCAATCGGTGATATGTCCTGGTCAACCAGATCAATTATACCATCAATGCCATTGCCATTATTTTGTAATGCACCAGCAAGCTTATTGAGATATTTGACTGTCGGTGCGACGGACCCGGCCGCGATTGTCAGCTTATTAAACACCTTTTTTTCCCGGTCCACCACCGCAACAACTGCAAAATTAATCACGGAAACAGCCATTGCCTGCCTCAACCCAAGCTTATAGAAAGTGGAAAAACCAGCCGCTTTAGGCAAAATTACTGAAAATAATATTTCACTGGGATTTAAAGCTGTCTTTCCCGGACCACTGATGAAATCAGCGATGGGAACTTGTCGTTCACCGGCTGGTCCAATTATCCTGACCTGGGCCTGATAGGCATACAGCGGCGGCAGTGTATCACCGGCCGGCGATGCATTACAGATATTCCCGCCGATGGTAGCACGGTTTCTGATCTGAGTCGCAGCAAACTGATCGGTCGCCTGCCACAGCGCCTGAAAGGATTGGTGGATCAAATCACTCTTCCGCAAGGCATCGATTGTAGTCAAACTGCCAATTTCAATATTATCGCCCCGATCATTTATCCCGGAAAAACAATCGATCCCCTTCAAATCGACTAAATGCAGCGGCAATTCCATCCCACTCTCAAACCGGGGCATTAGATCGGTCCCACCTGCCAGCAAGGTATAATTGCTTTGGTCGAGAGTACCCAACAAATCAAGCAATTCCGGTTCACTAACGGGACGATAATACTTCAACGATCGCCCTTTTGCTCAACGGCATCGATAATTTTATGGTAACCGGTACAGCGGCAGATATTCCCCGCCAGACCCTGCTTGATTATTTCCCGGTCCGGCTGGGCCTGTTCATGCTCCAGTTGCTCGGCGGATAGCACCATCCCTGGGATGCAATATCCGCATTGGACGGAATGTTTTTCGATGAAAGCCTGCTGTAAATCGGTAAGGTTTTGACCATGAGACAATCCCTCGATGGTCATGATTTCAGAACCGTGGGCTTCCACGGCCAGAATTAAGCATGAATTCACCGTTTCACCATTCAGGATTACAGTGCAGGCGCCACATTCACCTTCGCCACATACTTCCTTGGTCCCGGTCAGGCGCAGATCATCACGCAGGAAATCTAGCAGCCTCTGATGGGTCGGAACGCGCCGGCACACTTCACAACCGTTGACAATGACAACCAGATCAAAATATTCAATATCTTCGATATACAGCATCAGACACCCAGACCGGTTTTCCTGATTTCCGAATAAAATTGACGAAATGCATTAATTTCAGGTTTAACAGCAGCCGGAACAGCCAGCATTCTTTGGGCAGCAGTTATATCCTTCAAACCGCTGCCCGTTACTAATAGAATAACAGTATCGTTATCGCTCACTTGATTGCTGTGTCGTGCTTTCACAAACCCAGCCACGGCTGCCGCAGCCGCCGGTTCGGCAAAAATACCACTTTTTTCCGATAATTCTTTTTGGGCCCACAATATTTCATCATCTGTTACCGCAATACCAAATCCGCCGGTATTTCTAACAGCCCGCAATGCTTTCAGACCATCACGGGGGAAATCAACCGCAATACTATCGGCGACAGTATCAGCAACGACCGATTCCAGGTTTCCACCCCCAGCAAGCACATTTACTACGGCGGCTGAACCGGATGCTTGCACCGCAATAATTTCCGGTAGCCGATCGATCCAGCCCAGTTCTTTCAAATCGTAAAAGCCCTTATATACACCACTGATGATACATCCATCGCCAACCGGAACGAATATTTTATCGGGAACGACCCAATTCAACTGCTCGGCAATTTCCAGCGCCACCGTTTTCTTGCCCTCGGTCAGTACCGGATTAATCCCGGTGCTGCGCGAATACCAGCCGTATTCTTCAGCCACAATGCCGGCCAGGTCAAAGGCATCATCGTAGGTGCCATCCACCGGGCATAATATTGCTCCGTATTGGAGAATCTGGGTCAGTTTGGCAATCGGCGCCGAGGCTGGCGCCAAAATTATCGCCTGCTTGCCATAGAAAGCTGCCAGTGCCGCTAGCGAGGCTGCGGCATTGCCGGTTGAGGCGGCTACCAGGATATCATGTCCTAATTCTGCCGCATGTTGCAGCCCGACTTCCGAAGCCCGATCCTTAAGTGAGCCGGACGGATTGCGGGTATCGTCCTTGATGAATAATCGTTTAATATCGTAATCACCAGTCAATTGTGGCGCTTCAACCAGTGGTGTGCCACCGACTTGGATCGACCGTATTTCAGGTGGACTCTGGACTGGTAATAGCGGCAGGTAACGCCAGATGGAACGGTCAGGATCAGCCGCCAGATCAGCTTTTGTCCACAGACTACCGATCCGGGAATAATCGAAAATGGCATCGAGGTTCTGTCCGCAGTCTTTACAGGTATAGGGAAATGGGTCAACCGGATAGCCGGTACCGCAATTCAGACAGCGATATTCGATTAATCGATTCGCCGATTCCACTACTGCACTACTCCATTATCCTGTTTCTACGGAACTCAAACATCAACGATATTTCCGTAATAACCCCGTGCGCTCATTAAATTCATCTATTCTGGCATCCCATTGATCAACCAGAGCATACTGCCTTTTCCAGTAATCATCATCGTACCACTGGGCATTTAATTCCTCAACCGTTTTACCCTGTTGCTCAACCCAGGTAAAATATTTCAGATTGTGCA
The DNA here is from genome assembly GCA_013203115.1 of Fidelibacterota bacterium. Lineage (GTDB taxonomy): Bacteria > Fidelibacterota > Marinisomatia > Marinisomatales > TCS56 > JABMQW01. The sequence goes on along the minus strand of JABMQW010000159.1, from coordinate 3,144 downwards.
TCCGCTTCCGATCATAATATGATAATTCCAGCATATTATCCGTATTCAATTCCCGGAGGCGCCCTTCAAAATCCACTGCTGCATTAAACGAAGAATATTCACCATGTATTTCACGTGTTTCAATCAGGCGGGACTGGTACATTTCCATTGAATCGGTGGCAACCGTGAAAATAACATCATTGCCATTCATCTCATAATAACGGGCCATTTTAATGGCACCGATTATATTGGCAATCGAAGAAATCCCGAAAAGGTGCAGTTTATCAACCAAGTTTGGATCGATACCTTGATCGGTCAAAATTTCATGTCCCGTCGGTTCATTAAACAGGCGCATCAACCGCATCGTTATTTCATCGTCCAGCGCCACAACCATGTCCGTATTCTTCATATTATGGATCCAGGGTACATGTTTATCGCCGATGCCTTCAATTCGATGAGAGCCATATCCGTTGTATAATAAAGTCGGGCACTGCAGAGCTTCACCGGCTCCGACTTTAATCAGGGGATATTGCTCCCGCAGATAATCGCCACAACCCAGGGTACCGGCCGATCCCTGCGTCAAGAACAGGGCACTCAAACGCTGACCGATATCCACCTCATTTTCAAATACTTCCTGCATGGCCGGACCGGTTACCGCATAATGCCAGAGTGCATTCCCGATTTCATCAAACTGATTTAAAACCACAATTTCATCACCACGTTCGGCAATCAATTCCTTAACCTTGTCGTAGATCTCCTTAACATTACTTTCGCCACCGGGTGTTTTAATTACTTCCGATCCGACTTCATGTAACCACTCGAAACGCTCGGCGCTCATTTCCTCCGGTAAAACGGCAATTGAAGGGCAACCCAACAAATAGGCATCGTAGGCTCCGCCCCGACAGTAATTCCCGGTGGAGGGCCACAGTGCTTTTTGAGTCGTTGGATCAAAACGTCCGGAAACCAACTTTTCAACCAGGGGACCAAAGGTAGCCCCGACTTTGTGGGCACCAGTTGGAAAGAATTTTCCAAGGAGAATAAAAATCCGTGCTTTGACACTAGTCAATTCAGACGGCAGCTCAAGATAGTTTACCGAGCCGAAACTACCACCAGAGGCTACCGGTTCATTTTTCCAAGTGATCCGAAACAGATTGCGGGGGTTCAGATCCCACAGTCCGATATTTTTTAACTCCTGCCGAATACCGTCGGGGATCAGATCCGGATTCGCCATCTGCCGGTAGGTCGGGATTATCATATTATTATCACGGCAGCGTTGGATCGTATTTTTCAACACTTGTTCGTTAGATTTCATCAATTCATTTTCCAGTTCATAAATTTATTTTTTATCTGATAATCGGACGATGCCGCAACATCGCCCGATTTCCAATCAACACTAATTTCAGTAAAAACCTTATGGTACGATTCGTGTACCGGTCTTCCCTTCCAGCGCTTCGACCGCTTTATTCAGCGAAGTGATAATTGCCCGATCACCACCTGCTTTCATAAATCTAATACAGGCTTCTACCTTGGGTCCCATACTCCCGGCCAGGAACTGTCCGTCAGCCAAATGCTGTTCCATTTCAGCTGTAGTAATTTCATTTAATGCCTTTTGGTCCGGTTTGCCAAAATTGATAAAAGCATGTTCCACATCAGTCAGAATCAGGAAAATATGGGCATCCACAACTTTAGCCAGAACCTGTCCGGCTTTATCCTTATCAATAACTGCTTCAACGCCCCGAAGCTGCTGGTTATCCTTCATGATCACTGGAACACCACCGCCGCCGGCAGTTATCACAATGACACGAGCATTTACTAATGTTTTAATGGAAAAAGCTTCTATTATATCAATTGGCTCCGGCGATGGAACCACCCGCCGCCATGATTTTTCGGTTCCTGGTTTTACTTCCTTAAGCAGGTAACCCTTGGATGCGCGCAGTTCGTCCGCTTCAGCTTTGGTATAAAACGGTCCCACCGGTTTACTGGGATTGTCAAAATCCGGATCATCTTTATCCACCAGGACCTGAGTAACCAGGGTGGCAATTGGTATTTCCTTGCCAACGGCGCTGAAGGCATTCTGTAGTTGATCCTGGAACATGAAGCCAATCTGGCCCTGGGTCATTGCGCCCAGAACATCCAACGGCTGTGGTGGCACCAAGTCTTTACCTTCTTCCTGCTGAATCAGCAGGTTGCCGGCCTGGGGTCCATTCCCGTGGGTCAAGATTAATTTATAACCGAGATGGTTCATCTCAACCAGTTGCCGGGCTGTGAGAATCACATTATTCAACTGCTGCTTAAAAGTACCTTCTTCTTCAGGCTGTTTAATAGCATTGCCCCCCAGGGCAATAACAACCAATTTACTGGTATCAAACATAGCTAAAGCTCAATCTGCTTATCTGACATCGTGAGACCCATGACAGCCTTCTGAACGTGCAGGCGATTCTCGGCAACATCCACAATAATTGAACGTTCACCTGAGGCCACCGCATCGGTTACTTCATTCCCACGATCAACCGGCATCGGGTGGATATACAATCCATTATTGGTCAGTTTCATCTTCTCTTCGTTGCAGGTCCAACCATCAATTTGCATGGCTTTTTTAACTTCTCCAGCTTTATCGAACTCACCGGATGCATAGGCAGCGGGACTCATCCAGTTACGGGAATAAACCACATCAGCTCTATGGTAACCCTCAATCGGATCATTAGTGATATTGAAGTTGGAACCGCTAGTTTTGCAGTTGGCCTTGGTCATTTCTATCACTTCCGGATCAAGGTCATAGCCTTCCGGATAGGCCAAGGTAACATCCATGCCAAAACGGGAACTGATCAACAGATTTTCCTGAATCGAACACCAGGAACGAGCAAGAGCACCCTGTCCCCAGACCATCAATAGTTTTTTTCTTTTCAAATTGGATCCCATCCGCTGCTGCAAGCCCATAATGTCGGCCAAACCCTGACAAGGGTGAAAACGATCATCAGCCATATTCACAATCGGGATTGTAGCATATTGGGCATATTCGCGTAACAACCGGTCTCCATTGCCATAAGCCGTGATTTTGTCCTCCAGAATCCGGATTCCCAGCCCAACCGCGTAACGACTCATGACATTGGCCGCATCTTCAATCGTTTCACCGGCACTATGCTTGGTTTTCAGGCGCATCGATTT
>JABMQW010000158.1 GCA_013203115.1 Fidelibacterota bacterium | reverse complement strand
GTTCCAAATTTCCAATTTCCAATTTCAAATCACAAACTTCCGAAATATTAAATTAGGAGGTAGCAGATCATGTTAGCACTAAAATTAGCATATCGAAATCTCATGGGAGCCAAGCTGCGAACCTGGCTGAATATGATTGTGCTGTCTTTCGCATTCCTGATCATTATCTGGAACAAGGGTCTTCTAAGTGGCTGGGACCAACAGGCTCGCCGGGATACTATTGAATGGGAGATTGGCGGCGGACAATACTGGCATGAGAACTATGATCCCTATGATCCCTTTACGATTGAAGAAAGTCACAGGAAATTATCTGACGCCACCAATAACGCAATCAATCAGGGTTCATTAACACCGATTCTGATCTCACAGGCATCCATCTATCCGGAGGGACGAATCCAGACCGTGTCACTCCGAGGCATTGACCCGGATCAAAATCTACTGGAATTGCCAACTTCATATCTGAACAAGGATATTGAAGAATTGCCGGCTATGATCGGTCAACGAGCTGCTCAAACATTTAAATTGAAAGTAGGCGATTATGTTACCGTGCGCTGGCGCGATGTAAATGGTACCTTTGATGCGAAAGAAGCTCAAATAGTTCACATATTCAAGACTAATGTGCCACCGATTGATATTGGGGTTGTATGGGTTCCTCTCGACCGTCTGCAGGAAATGATGCAGATGGAAGACGAAGCAACAATCCTGGTAACCAATCAGGAAAGTGGTCCTATCGGATCGATAGTTGGCTGGGTCTTCAAAGATCATTATTACCTACTGACAGAAATCAGAGAAATGATTGAGATGAAACAGGTTGGTGGACGGGTCATGTTTCTGATTCTGATGGCATTGGCAATGCTGGCCATTTTTGATACCCAGGTTTTGTCAATTTTCAGACGTCAGAAGGAAATCGGGACTCACATTGCACTGGGTATGACACAGCGACAGGTTGTGGCATTATTTACAGTTGAAGGTGCTATGCACTCCGTACTGGCGGCGATCCTGGCAGCTATCTATGGGATACCGCTGCTATATTGGCAGGCTCTTAAGGGTTGGTCGATGCCAGAGGGGACTGATAGTTTTGGAATGACGATAGCTGAGACGATTTATCCGGTCTACTCTATTAGCCTGGTTGTGGGTACGACCTTAGTTGTTCTGATAACAACTACTATTGTTAGCTTCATTCCTTCCAGAAGGATTTCAAAGATGAACCCAACCGATGCCATCAGGGGGAAAATCCAATGATTAAATTTATTATTAATGGTTTACTGCGGGATCGCAACCGCAGTTTTTTCCCTATAATTATTGTGGCGATTGGAGTCTGGTTGACAGTTTTTATGCAGGCCTATTTGACTGGTGTCATGGGTGATATGATTGATACTACTGCCCGTTTTTCTACCGGACATGTTCAAATAATGTCGAAAGCCTACGCTGAAAATAAAGATCAGGTTCCCAATGACCTGGCGTTGATGGATGTAGCAAAGATAATGTCGGAAATGCAGGCTGAATATCCGGAGATGACCTGGGTTAAACGGATTACTTTCGGTGGTTTAATCGATATCCCTGATGTTAATGGAGAAACCCGGTCCCAGGCACCAGTGATGGGCTTTGGAATTGATCTGTTATCTCCCGGAAGCACGGAAATAAATACGATGAATGTAGCCAAATCCATTGTACAGGGAAGATTGCCGGAAAACCCCAATGAAATCCTGATTAGCGATCTGCTGGCAGACAGACTGGAGGTTAATCTGGGAGACGCAGCCACGTTGCTGAGTTCCACAATGTTTGGGTCCATGATCATGCACAATTTCAAAGTAGTAGGCACGATAAGGTTTGGAATTATGGCCCTTGATCGGGGCGCAATTATTGCCGATGTAGGTGATGTTCAACATGCTCTTGACATGGAAGATGCTGCAGGTGGTATTCTGGGGTACCTTCCCAATCGTATTTATAATGATGACACAGCCTTGGGAATTGTTGAACGTTTTAACCAACGGTATGAAGATGAAGCTGATGAATACGCACCTGTCATGGGTAAACTAATAGAATTGAGCGACCTGGGTGGTTACTTGGAAATGGCAGGCAGCATGTCAGGAATATTGATTTTTGTTTTTGTAATTATAATGTCAATAGTGCTCTGGAATGCCGGTCTGCTGGGTGGCTTGCGTCGCTATGGTGAAGTTGGCATACGCTTGGCTATCGGTGAACCCAAAGGACATATTTACCGATCTTTGATTTATGAATCAATTTTTATCGGAATCGTAGGTTCAATCATCGGAACCGCACTTGGCCTGGGATGTGCCTACTGGCTGCAGGTCGTAGGTCTTGATATTAGTGCTTTTTTGCAAAATACCAGCATGATGATATCAAATGTATTCCGGGCTGAAATTACAGATGAGACTTATTATATCGGTTTCTACCCGGGTCTTTTTGCCACTGTCATTGGTACAATGCTCTCGGGCATCGGTATTTACAAACGTCAGACTGCTCAGTTATTTAAGGAATTGGAAGTCTAAGCTAATGGAGACAAATATCTTTAATTTGATTAAAGTAAGGTTATCAATTATGAAAAAATTACTAATTGGCTTGGTCTGTCTGGTTCCGGTTTTTGGAAGCGGTCAAACGCCCACCGGTGAAGAAATCCTGAAACAGGTGGATACTAATATTATGTCTGGGAACCGGGCCATCACATCAACTATGGTAGTGCATGGCAGGCGTACGACACGAACCATCACGTCTAAAAGTTGGATCCAGGGTACCAACAAATCATTCTCCGAATACCTGGCACCAGCCCGTGAAAAAGGCACTAAGATGCTAAAGCTGGAAGATCAACTATGGATGTATTCCCCCCAATCTGATAGGATAATCCGGATTGCCGGACATATGCTCAGGCAATCGATGATGGGATCTGATCTTTCTTACGAAGATATGATGGAAGATCGCAGTCTATTGGAAACATATACACCTGAAATTTTGGGTTCTGAGTCAATCGGAGATCGAGATTGCTGGGTACTAAAATTATCTGCGAAGGTGGATGATGTTGCCTATCATTCTCAGAAAATCTGGATCGATAAGGAACGGATGCTGGGTCTAAAACAGGATCTTATTGCCAAAAGTGGAAAACTGCTAAAAACAATCACCATTAAAGAAGTATTCCTGGTTGAAGGTCGCTGGTATCCCAAGCGGATGATATTCAAGGATGTCCTTTCAAAAGGTAAGGGTACGGAATTTATTATCGACTCAATTGAATATGATGTGGATATTCCGGATTACATCTTTTCGAAAGCTTCCCTACGAAAGTAATTATAAATACAAAATGGGCGGATCGGCAAAAAACCGGTCCGCCTATATTTTTAGCCATTTTCCAATTTTCACACGATCACAACTGATCAATCGTGTCTGGTAATAACTTGATTTTATTTTCCCATTTTAGCTAATTGGTTATTTAAATGTTCCCGAAAGATCGGAAGCCTGAGATCGGATAACTCTTCACCTTTTTGTACTGCGATCTGAAAGTTCTCTAATGCCAGGCCATCTTGGCCTAAGGCAACGTAGGCATCACCGAGACTATCGTAAACATTGGGTGAATTCGGATATAAAGACATATTGTACTGAAATACTGCCAATGCTTTTGATTTATTCTGAAAAATAGCCAGAGTTTTTTCGTTATATTTAACGTTAAGCAGGGCATAACCAATCTCGTTCAGATCTACTTCCTGAGGAATTACAGTATATCCCAACCGCTTGGAAAGATTGCTGTAATGAAATTTAATTGCCTGTAAACCATCTTGAATTCCAGTCAGTGGGAACTTCCAATCGGAATAGATGAATTCCAGTCCGTTGTACACGGCTTTATGTACTACCGAACCATGATCGGTATTGTCCAAGACCTCAAATTTCAGTCTAAAATCCTTGTACTTATTATTCTTGATAATTCGGTTCATTCGTTTACTTGGATTCAATATTTCTCTTTCTTCTTCACCAATGGCCATGTATAAAGCTTTAGGACTATAACCAATGGTTTCCATTAAGCGCCCCGCTTGTAATAAAATGAAATCATCGTCGTAAATCACATGAGGACTAATTATAATATGCGCATTAAACAATTCCGGTTTAATTAACATGGCATGGATACTAAATAAACCACCGAGCGAGTGACCAACCAGAATCCGATGCGGTACTGTACGAAATTGACCGTCAATGGCCGGGAATAATTCATCTTCAAGAAAGGTTAGAAAATTATCGGCGCCACCGGATGTTGGTCTTTCAGCAATTGCCGTAGGAGTGAAATCACGGTCACGATCTGTATTTTGTAAACCTACCACAATAATCCTGGGAATAAGATCTAAATCAGCGAGGAAATCTATTAATCCGGTAACATGGTGGAAATGGAAGTCACCGTCCAGCAAGTACATTACCGGGTAGCGTTCCGTTGTCTGGTCATAACCTTCCGGTAAACCGACCACTAAAACACGTTGTTCCCCGAGGATATCCGATTGGAGGCCCATATAACTACCAATATTATATTGAGCGTGCGCACAGGTAAGTAAAACTAAAAATAATGTGAGAAAGCAGTAAAATAGATTTCTTAATGGACTCTCGATTTTCATATGTATTCCTCAATTACTAATCTAACTAATGCATTGTACTACCCTAACATAGACTAAAAATTTGATTTTATAAATAGTAAATCTGACCGATATAATTGAGTATTTTAGCATAGGTAGATATACATAATTTTCGTAATTAATCTGAGAAAAAAATGAAGATATACATCAGTGCCGATATTGAAGGTATTTGCGGATCAACACATTGGGATGAAGCAAACAAGGACAAAGGGGATTATCGGGAATTCCAGCAGCAAATGACGGCTGAAGTAGTTGCTGCCTGCGAGGGGGCATTAGCTGCCGGCGCACATGAGATTATGATTAAGGATGCCCATGCCACGGGACGGAATATCATTGCGGCTGAACTCCCGCCTAAAACACAATTGATCCGGGGCTGGAGCGGACATCCCTACTCGATGGTACAGGAGCTGGATGAATCATTTGCTGCGGTTCTGTTTATCGGCTACCACGCCCGGGCTGGCTCCGGCGGCAGTCCGCTAGCCCATACGATACGATCATCTGTGATTGACTATATCAAGATCAATGATTTGTATGCCTCGGAATTTCTCCTGCATGGTTATGTTGCGACTGAATTGAATGTACCCGTCGCCTTTCTATCCGGGGATGAGGATATTTGCAAAGAAGTGGTAAAAATGAACAGCAATATCAACACCGTCGCCGTGAAAAAGGGTATTGGAAATTCCACTATCAGCCTACAGCCGGCAACAGCCGTTAGCCTGATTCGGGATGGTGTAAAATCAGCATTGCAGGGAGATATTGGATCTTGTCTGTTGGAGCTATCGGATAGATTTGTAGTAGAAATCAGATATAAACAGCAGGTACAGGCCTTTCGGGCATCATTCTACCCCGGCGCTGAATTAATCGATCCCCAGACCATTCGATTCGAAACGGATCACTATTTTGAAGTCATGCGTCTGAAATCGTTCGTAATCTGAACCTGGGACGTGTTTAATTGCTAATCTACGTCCCGGATTTTAATCTTACTTTCCCGGGATATTAACCTGATTGTCACTGGCACAGTCCAGGGCAGTCTGATATCCCGCATCTACATGGCGGAATATTCCGGTAAGGGGATCATTTGTTAGGACCCGTTTTAAGCGAACTGCCGCCGCATCAGTTCCATCGGCAACAATTACCTGCCCGGCATGAAGGGAGTAACCAATTCCGACCCCACCGCCATGGTGATATGATACCCAGGTCGCACCGGAGGCAGTATTTAACAGGGCATTCAAAATCGGCCAGTCGGCAATCGCATCCGAGCCATCTTTCATTGCTTCCGTCTCGCGATTGGGTGAAGCTACGGAACCGGCATCGAGATGATCACGACCGATCACGATCGGTGCTTTGATCCGGCCTGTTTTCACCAGATCATTAAATAATAATCCGGCCTTATCCCGTTCACCATAGCCCAGCCAGCAGATACGGGCGGGTAATCCCTGAAAGGCAACTTTTTCACCGGCCAATTTCAACCAGCGGTGCAGCGCCTTTTTTTCCGGGAACAATTTCATTAATTCCCGATCGGTGGTATATATATCTTCCGGATCACCGGACAACGCTACCCAGCGGAAGGGACCTTTCCCAACACAGAACAGGGGGCGGATATAAGCGGGAACGAATCCCGGGAAAGCGAAGGCGTCCGGATACCCCGCTTTAAGGGCTTGGCCGCGCAGATTGTTACCGTAGTCAAATGTGATGGCTCCTTTTTTCTGAAATTCGACCATGGCCCGACAGTGTTTAACCATTGAATCATAAGCCATCTGCTTATATTTATCCGGATTGGATTTTCTCAATTCCAGCGCGTCAAAATAGGGAATGCCCGCTGGAACATAACCGTTCAGCTCATCATGAGCCGAGGTCTGATCGGTGACCAAATCAGGAATAATTCCTCTGCTCAGCAATTCCGGGAAAACATCGGCGGCATTTCCCAGCAGACCGATTGAAAGAGCGCGTTTTTCAGCTTTAGCAGCCAGTATTTTTTCAAGGGCTGTATCCAGATTGGTTTCCATCAGGTCGCAGTATTTGGTTTTTAAACGTTTTTTGATCCGCTCCTTATCAACTTCAACTACCAGAGCGGCACCACCGTTAAAAGTTGCTGCCAGGGGCTGGGCGCCACCCATGCCACCCAATCCGGCTGTTAGAATGAAACGTCCGCTCAAATCACTATTGAAGTGCTGGCGGGCGGCCTCGGCAAATGTTTCATATGTGCCCTGGAGTATTCCCTGTGTACCGATGTAGATCCAACTGCCGGCAGTCATCTGGCCGTACATGATCAAGCCTTTTTTCTCCAGTTCATTAAAATAGTTCCAATTGGCCCAATTGGGTACCAGATTTGAATTGGCAATTAGTACCCGGGGGGCATCCTCGTGTGTTTTGGCTACACCTACTGGTTTGCCGGATTGAATCAACAGTGTTTCATCGACTTCCAATTTTTTTAGGGCTTCCAGGATGGCGTCAAAACATTCCCAGTTGCGGGCAGCGCGACCAGTACCGCCGTAGACAATCAGTTCATCAGGATTTTCCGCATTGTCCGGATCCAGATTATGCTGGATCATACGGTAGGCTGCCTCAATCAACCAGTTCTTACAAGTAAGCTTTGTTCCGGTGGGCGGTTTTATAATTCTATCCAATCTATTTACCTTTCATCATGCTGGTAATTCAATTTGTCAAATGTATCTGAACCAGTCAGCCTTAACTGAAACCGTAGATAATCACGATGGCCGGATTATAATAAACTCAGGTTAAGTTTTTAAAAGAACTGCCTGGTACTGGGTTGAAGTTATTATATCCGATTGCTAATTATCTGGATTTTTAATGGGAATAAAATAGTTGTCATTTCTGTTGAGATCTTCCACGGTCAGTATATATCCTCTATTTGTAATTTAGTATGTCGGATCATTGAACTGGCAGTATTAATTATAGCGGATAAATCGTGACAAATTTAATAAAACTACCATCTCTTATTTCTTGTTCATCAATTATTCTAATCCTAATTTCGCCTGCTATTTTGGAATTGAAAGACGATGTTTGATCAGCTAACTGACCGATTTGATACGGTTTTACGGAATTTACGCGGACTGGGAAAAATCACGGACGCCAATATCCAGCAGACCGCACGTGAAATACGCCGTGCATTACTGGAAGCGGATGTGAATTTCAAAGTAGCCCGGGGGTTTGTAGAGCGGGTCGAGGAAAAGGCTCAGGGAACAAAAGTAATCAAATCGATAAAACCCGGGGAACAATTCATCCAAATTATCCGGGAAGAACTAATCCAGCTTATGGGAGCTGCAGCTGCACCGATGAATTTCGCTGGGACAGCACCGACCATCGTCCTTTTAGCAGGATTACAGGGCAGTGGTAAAACAACGACCGCTGCCAAGTTGGCTCGTTATTTGAAAAAACAGGGAAAAAAGCCTTGTCTGGTAGCTGCGGATATATATCGGCCAGCCGCTGTTCAACAACTCCAAGTATTAGGTAGACAGATAGATGTTCCAGTCTTTTCCGCTGATAATCCTAATCCGGTGCAAATTTGTATTGCCGGACTTGAACAAGGCCGAAAAGATGGTTATGATATTCTGATTCTGGATACCGCCGGTCGATTGCACGTCGACAGTGCTATGATGAATGAAATCACTGCGATCGCACAGGCCGTTCACCCCCATGAAACTTTTTTTGTTGTTGATGGAATGACCGGACAGGACGCGGTCAATTCTACGCTGTCTTTTGCACAGGCTTTGGATCTGACGGGAATAATTTTAACTAAGTTAGATGGTGATGCCCGTGGTGGTGCGGCCGTTTCGATCACGGAAGTGACTGGTAAACCGGTGAAATTCATTGGCAATTCGGAGAAAATGGATGGGCTGGAAGTTTTTGATCCGAATCGAATTGTTGATCGAATTCTTGGTTTTGGTGATGTAATTTCTCTGGTAGAAAAAGCCCAGCAGGTTATCGACGAGAAGCAGGCTGAACAGTTACAGAAAAAGATATTTGAAAATAAATTTGACCTGGATGATTTCAGGAATCAATTACTCCAATTGCGCAAGATGGGATCAATGAAGCAAATTTTGGGGATGATGCCTGGTGTAAACCGAAAAATGATGAAAAATTTCCAGGTTGATGACCGCCAATTGATTTGGACCGAAGCAATCATCAATTCAATGACCCCAGGCGAACGTTCCAATCCCCATTTAATTAATGGAAGCAGGAGAAAGAGAATTGCCCGTGGCTCGGGTCGAACGGTACAGGAGATTAATCAATTACTGAAACAGTTCACCCAGATGCAAAAAATGATGAAGCGGATTGGGAAATCCAATCCCCAAAACCAGTTAATGAGCGGAAATTATTTAGGAATTAATTAAGGAGATTTTTAGTTTGTCAACGAAAATTAGATTAAAACGAATCGGACGCAGAAACAGACCATTTTATCGCGTTATTGTGATTGATTCACGTAAACGTCGGGATGGTGCCGCTATAGAAGAGCTGGGATGGTACAATCCAATTGAAGCGGATAATTCTTATAAACTGGACGAAGAACGCATCTACTACTGGTTGGGGCGCGGTGCCCAGGTTAGTGATACGGTGCATAGTTTATTACAAAAAGCCGGTATTGCTTTTAAATGGCATTTGATACGCCAGGGTCTGGATGAGAAAACAGTTGAAAAAGAATTACAGAAATGGCAGTTGAAACAGGCTGAGAAAGGCAAGCAGGAAACTAAAGTAGAAACCAAAGGGAAAAAGGATAAAGCTGAACCGGAAGAAGCTGAACCGGAAGAAGCTACTCAGGTGATAACCACTTTAGGTGTCGAAACGAAAAAAATTGAAGAACAAGTAATTAAAACCGAAAAAACTTCAGAAGAACCGCCCAAGGTGGTAAAAGACGCATCAGCAGAAGAAACTCCGGTTGATGTTGATATCCAGAATTCTGCAATTGACGAAAAAGCTGAAGAAAAACAGCAGGCGGGGGAGGAATAACAGTAAAAAAATACTCCTGTCGCTGAAAAGCAGATAAAGATAGAGCATCCTGGTAATTTAACAAAGGAGACGACGATGCAGGAGTTTATTGAAAGTGTGGTTAAACACTTGGTGGATAAACCGGAAGAAGTCCATGTGAATTCAGTAGAAACAGAGCAAAGGATGATCTACGAATTAGTTGTCGGAAAAGGTGATTACGGAAAAGTAATCGGTAAACGCGGGCGTAATATCTCTGCTCTCAGGACATTGGTTTTTGCGATTAATGCCAAACGGGGTGGAAAACGTGCTCGTCTGGACGTGATTGATCAATAGCGATATCTGATGGAACGACTAATTGCCTTAGCAAAAATAACGCGCGCCACGGGTCTTTCGGGCGAAGTCAGATTACGACCGTTAACGCGGTATTTCAGCGATTATGTTGAAGATCACCCGCTGTTTTTAGGATTTTCCTCTGATCTAGCACGTGAAATAGAGCTTTCCAATTCAGTGGGGATTGGTACAAAGGTTCGTTACCATTTTGAAGGAATCAATACCCGCGATGATGCAGAAGCGTTAATTGGTCAAATCCTTTTCGTAAATGTTCCCGCGGATGATTTCATTAATCTTTCATCTGATGATCTACTAGGTTATGATGTGATAACAAATACCGGTGAACAAATTGGTGAGTTGGTTGACATTCTTATGATGCCGGCTAACGATGTTTACGTGATTAACAGTGGTACCAAAGAAATTCTGATACCGGTAATTCCCGAAATTGTGGATGGTATCAATGATGTTGACGGCAGCATTATTATTACGCCAATGGACGGTTTACTGGATTGATTTCACAAATTGCAATCATTACACCGACACCGGAAGTAATTGAAACGGTAATCCGTAATAGTATTTTACGGCAGGCCGAAGAAAAGAAGATTGTAGCTTTTCAGGTAGTGAATCTGCGTGATTACGCTACTGGTAATTATCGTCAAATTGATGATGCACCATTTGGCGGTGGCAGTGGGATGATACTAATGCCCGAACCGCTGTTTAAGGCTATTGAGTATGCAAAAGAGGTATTGGTCGGACCTGAAAAATGCGAAGTCCTGTATCCATCACCTCAAGGTAAATTGTGGTCTCATGAGGAAGCCTATGAACTCAGTACCAAGAAAAAGCTTATTGTTATTTGCGGTCATTACAAAGGAATAGATCAAAGGGTCCGGGAGCAGTATGTTACCCGTGAGTATTCCCTTGGTGATTTTGTCGTAAGCGGTGGCGAATTACCAGCCCTGCTGATGGTGGATGGGATTGTCCGGTTAATACCCGGTGTTCTGAATACTTATGAATCGGCATTGACTGACTCATTCGCTACAGAATTACTGGATGGTCCTCATTATACACGACCCAGAGAAATTGATGGAATGGTGGTTCCGGAAGTGTTACTTAGCGGTCACCACCAGCAAATTGATCAGTGGCGGCTCCAACAGCGTGAAAAACGTACTAAGGAGCGACGGCCTGATCTGTGGAAAAAGTATTTAAAATTGCGAGCTAGCGGAGATTTGTTAAAATGAATAAACTTGATAAAGTAACGGAAAAACAGTTAAGGAAAGATATTCCGGATTTTAGTCCTGGGGATACGATTGACGTGAATGTGCGTGTAATTGAAGGTGGCAAAGAACGAACCCAGCATTACAGTGGTATTGTAATCGGTCGCCGTGGTGGTAATAGTATTTCCGCCACTTTTACCGTACGGAAAATATCCGGTGGAGTCGGTGTTGAACGAATCTTTCCCTTACATTCACCAATGATTAAAAGTATTAAGGTAACTCGTCGTGGGAAAGTGCGTCGCGCAAAATTAAACTATCTCAGAAAACTGACTGGTAGTAAAGCTACCCGGATCGCTGAAAAAAGATAAATTTATCTTAATGCTTTCAAACCCCTGTCCTTTACCCACCCAGCAGGGGTTTTTCATTTTATGACTCGTGATACTAGAATAATATTAGGCGTAACCTGCGGATCGCACCTCTCGGTACATACCCTCATGGTGATCCTCCCCAGTATCTTTTCTGTTTTGCAACAGGAATTCCAGATGGGTCTGGATACGCTGGGGTATATTGTTGCCGCCAGTTTGTTCATGTTCGGCCTGGGAGCGCTACCTGCCGGTTTTCTGGAAAAACGACTTGGGAGTCGACGCCTGTTATTGGTCTACCAGTTGGGTACGGTTTGTGCCGTAATAATTATCATCGTTTCACACTCACTACCAATGCTGATAGTGGGTATGATGGTACTGGGCATTTTCGCCAGCCTGTATCATCCGGCTGGGCTTACACTACTCTCACGACGAGTTAAAAACCTGAGTAAATCACTGGGCTATCACGGAGTTGCGGGAACCTCCGGACTGGCTTTGGGTCCGCTTTTGGCAGTAACCTTTACGGAATTGTTATCCTGGCGCGTCGCATTTGGTATTATGGCGCTTTTTAATTTGGGTCTGGCCTTGGTCACCGCCAGGCTGATCCCGGCCCGAACTGCCAGCAATCAAATTGAAGAAGATGCTCAAAATACAAATGTAACCAATCGACCAGCGCTAATTACATACTATATTCTTATTATTTTTGTCGGATTCGCTTTTGCTGGTTTCACTACTTTTATGCCTACTCATTTTTCCTTATTTACGGCTAATATTTCAGCTTTTTTATCTGAAATGTTTAGAGGCGGCCTATTTACAACAATAGTATTTATAGGGGGTGTGAGCGGGCAGATTATCGGGGGCTATCTTGGTGATAAATACTCGCGTCCTAAATTGCTATTTTTACTATTGTTTTTAAATATCCCGCTATTAATTCTGGTTGGATTAACAACGGAATTAGCCTTAATAATAGTTGCTGTTATTTTCGGAACTGCTCATTTTGCCTTGCAACCAGTTGGAAATGCCCTGATTGCTAATTTTACCCATAGCCGATCACGGGGAATTGGCTACGGAATCAGTTTCTTCCTCAGTTTCGGAGTTGGGTCAATCGGCGCCGCGGCATGTGGTTTCATAGCTGAGCGTTTTGGTGTGCAGTATGTATTTCCCGCGTTGGGCATTGTGTTATTACCAACGCTGATATTGGCTTTCTATATATACCGATTAATGAACAGGAACACTTTCAGCACTGATAAAATGATAGCACCGAAGTAAGCTGGCCGTTGACGAATAATTGAACTTCTTTACTATTGTAATTAGGGTGATTTTATTAGCAGTTTCAAGGTTGAAATGTTAGAAAATCAATTAAAACAAATCCCTTCTGTATCAGAAATAATTCAGGAGCTTCCGATTGAATGCAGTATCCCTCGGCCCTATGCGATTGCTCTGATTCAGAAGCATCTGGTAAAATTTCGAAATTTGGCTCAACAGCAGCAACTGGATTCGATCCGATCTGAAATCGTTCGAAATATTATTACTGCTGTATTAGCTCATCAGCAACCAAATCTGAAAAATGTCATTAACGGCACTGGAGTAGTATTACATACGGGTCTCGGGCGAGCGCCAATCGGACATACTGTTCTGGAATCTGTCCTGAAACGATTGACCGGTTATGTGAATCTTGAATTTGATCTTCCCAGTGGCAATCGTGGCGAAAGAATTGATCATGTGGCTCCATTATTATCGGCGCTGGTTGGTGCCGAAGATAGTTTGGTTGTTAACAATAACGCCGCAGCGGTTTTATTAACCCTTAATTCTTTGGCTGAGGGTCGGGAAGTTATTGTATCACGTGGACAAGAAGTGGAAATCGGTGGCTCCTTTCGAATACCGGATGTGATTATTAAAAGCAATTGTACAATGGTAGAGGTTGGAACAACGAACCGGACGCACCTCAAGGATTACACCGGTGCTATAAATGAAAATACGGCAGTATTACTATGGGCGCATACCAGCAATTATGTTGTCAAAGGTTTTACGGCGGAAGTTTCATTGGATGAATTGGTGAAGCTCGGTAAAAAACATGGAATTCCAGTAATAGCTGATCTCGGCAGCGGGGCGCTACTTGATCTACAAACCAGTGGATTACCTGCTGAACTACAGGTGAGCGAGGTTCTCAACAAAGGTGTAGACATAGTTACATTCTCAGGGGATAAATTACTGGGTGGACCTCAGGCCGGTCTGATTACCGGAAGTAAAAATATACTCGATAAAATCCATGCTAATCCTATTTATCGTGCGGTTCGTTGCGATAAATTCATTTTAGCGCTACTGGAAGAAACTTTACGAACTTATGACGGAAACGCCGTAAATGATAACAATCTAACGCATGCATTATTATCAACTCCGCCTGAAATCCTGATGAAACGAGGCCAGGAAATATTGAATACCCTGCCGGAAGAAACGCTAAAGGTACTGGGAATTGTATTGATGCCATCCCAGGTCGAAGCTGGCAGTGGATCATTACCGGTGGCCGATATACCCAGTGCGGCATTGTGCTTCAATCCTAAAAATTTAAAAGTAACAGAGTTGGCTCGTCGTTTCCGAACCGGTTCCGAACCGGTTATCGGATATATTCGTAATCAAAAATTTCATATAGATTTGAAGGCGATTGTACCGGATCAGCTTCCACGATTAGTAGCAGCAATTAAGAATATCTGAACGATGTCCCAGTTAGTTATTGGTACAGCCGGTCATATCGACCATGGTAAAACGGCCTTAGTAAAAGCGCTTACCGGGACAGATACGGACCGCCTGCAGGAGGAAAAAGCCCGAGGTATGACCATCGATTTGGGTTTTGCGTTTATGAGCAAGGATATTACCATTATTGATGTACCCGGCCATGAACGTTTCATCCGAAATATGGTGGCTGGTGTATCAACCATCCACTTGGCGTTGTTGGTGGTAGCGGCTGACGATGGAATCATGCCCCAAACCATTGAACACTTAAATATCCTCAAATTATTGGGTATTTCCCGGGGTATAATTGCCCTGACAAAATGTGATTTGTCGGAAGACGATGAATGGCTGGATCTGATAGAGATTGAGATTAATGAATTGATGAAAGGTTCATTCCTGGAGTCAGCGTCCATTATTCGTACGTCCGCCGCAAATGGGGCTGGAATCGATGATCTCCGACAAGCCATACTGGTTGAATCTCAAAAAATGCTTGAATATGCAAATCGTGGATTTTTCAGGCATCAGGTTGATCGAGTGTTTACTAAAAAAGGATTTGGTGCTGTCGTTACCGGTACGGTGCTTTCAGGAGCGGCCAGTCCTGGTATGGAAGTACGGATTTTGCCGGGCGATTTTAAAGCAAAAATTCGTGGTCTACAGAGTCATGGTATAAAAGTAACCAATGTTACTATCGGAGATCGGGCAGCGATTAATCTGGCCGGTACGGATGTGGAAAATTTGACTCGTGGTTGCGAATTGGTGGAATCCGGCTGGCTTCGAGAGACACAATCATTTGTTGCTCATATTACTGCGTTAGCTGATACTCGCTGGCAGATTAAGCACCGTCAGAGAGTACACCTGCATATTGGCACGGCGGAAGTTTTGGCGCGCATTTCAGTCCTGGACGGTAAATTATTACAGCCGGGTCAATCCGGTAATGTAATCATTAACTGTGAAGAACCGGTTATTGCTGCCATGGATGACAGATTTGTTATCCGTTCGTATTCGCCAATGGAAACAATTGGTGGCGGGCATGTTCTCGATCCCAATCCCATTCAAAAGGGTCGGCAGTTACGGGAATGGGGAAAAAAGCTGGTTGAAGATAGCCCCCAGCGATTTATGCAGTACATAAATCTGGAATGGAAAAATCCTTTACCTGTACTGGAGTGGGCTCAGCGGTTTAATACCGCTGAAAAATATGTCCATAAATGGCTGGCTGAATTAAAATTATCGTTAATAACTAAGCAGAATATAGTTTATGATCCTGCCGATATGAGGACCTGCCGGACAGAAATTGAACAGTATTTAAACCGGTTTCATTTGAAAAATCCTTACCGCAAAGTAGTTAGCAGAGAGGCTGTAAGAAACGAACTTGGTTTTTCCCAGGTCTGGTTTGATTTTGTTTGCGATGAATTAATACACGATGGACTGGTGGTTCGTAGTATTGGTGGTATAGCCCTGGCCGTTCATTCGGTAACTCTGGAATCAGAAGATCAACAATTCGCAGATCGCATCGCCGCACTGTTAAAAAATGGACGATTTACACCACCATCCCTGGGTGAATTAAGGCAAACTACCGGAATTGCCCCATCGAAGATTCTGGAAATGTTGCATATTCTAAAAGAACAGGGTCTGGCGATTGAAATCCAAACTGGCCTATGGTACCATAAATATTGGATCACTGAATTAAGTGAAATATTGAAAGCATTTTTCCAAAATAATCCGGAATTAACTGTAGGTGACTTTAAAAAAATCACTAACACGACACGTAAGTCGGCCATTCCGTTATTAGAATATTGTGATTCCAGTGGATTAACTTTTAGAGTTGGTGATGTGCGGGAAGCAGGAAAGGATTGGCAGTGAGCGATAGCAATAAAGCTAAGGTCAGTATGACTCCCCTGATGCGCCAATATTTGGATGTGAAACGCCGGCATCCGGACACTTTAGTACTTTTCCGGATGGGTGATTTCTATGAAACATTTAATGAGGATGCCCGGATAACATCCAAGGTGTTGGGAATCGTTTTAACCAAGCGCTCCAGTGGTGCGGCTGCTGATGTTCCGCTGGCTGGATTTCCTTATCACGCCTTGGATAATTATCTACACAAGTTGGTTACCGCTGGTCACCGTGTGGCCATTTGTGAACAAGTTGAAGATCCCAAGCTGGCAAAAGGAATTGTCAAAAGGGAAGTAATCGAGGTAGTTACACCGGGTACGATCACCTCTGAAAAAGCACTGGATTTGAAATCCAATCGTTATCTGGCAGCCCTGTTTACTAGGAAAGATCGATCCGGTTACGCTATCCTGGATCAGTCTACAGGTGAATTCCATATCGGCGAATGTGCCGAAGCTGACCTATCGGAAGCGTTGCGAAAATTTGATCCCCGGGAGGTATTAATTGGCCAGGAAGTGACCTGTTCAACTGACCGTTGGTATCGTGATTTGAAACCTTACCTGACCAGAATCGAAGATTGGCTTTTCAACTTTGATCAGGGTTATCGCTTATTAACTGAGCATTTCAAGGTCACCTCCCTAAAAGGATTTGGCTGTGAGGAATTGAATTTGGGAATAGCCGCCGGTGGCGCATTGCTGTACCATTTACAGAATACGCTGAATTCATCTTTAGCACATATATCTGTTTTGCGACCGGTCCTAGAGCATGGGATAATGGGGTTGGATGGTTTTACCGTTCGAAACCTGGAAGTCTTCCAGTCACTGGCTACCCAGGGAACACATGGGACCTTGCTGGATATTCTTGATGAAACGATCACTGCCGGTGGAGGGCGTTTACTGCGCCAGTGGTTAAATCGACCATTGACAGATATCGATCGTTTGAACGGACGGTTGGATATTATTGATGAGTTCTATAGTCACCGGGAGATACTTGAAAAAGTTCGCCTGGTTCTGCAACGCATTACTGATGTCGAACGGATTGTAGGCCGAATCAGTCAAGCCAAAGCGGGACCGCGCGATGTTCGATCACTGGGTGATAGTTTGAGTTTTATCCCCAGGATTATTGATCTACTGAAAAATAGCAAGCTTTCGCCCCTGAGCAAACTGGCAGATCGTTTCCTTAATACTGATGCGATTGTATCCGGAATTACAAATGTAATAATTGAAGAACCGCCGGTTCTGATCAAAGCTGGTAATTACATTAATAAGGGTGTCAGCGACGAATTGGATGAGTTGCAGAAATTGACTTTGGGTAATCGGGAATGGATTGCCGGTTTACAGGCCAGTGAACGTAAGCGGACCGGCATATCGACGCTTAAAATCGGGTATAACAAAGTATTTGGCTATTACCTTGAAATTACTAAAACCCACTTAGAGAAAGTGCCGGAAGAATATATCAGAAAGCAGACATTAGTCAATGCGGAACGATATATTACACCGGAATTGAAGGAATACGAGGAAAAAATTCTAACGGCGGAAGACCAGATACAGGAAATTGAGCGCCGTATCTTCGATGAACTGTGTCAAACAATTCTAAGCACAGCCGAGGCTATCCAGGCAAATGCTCATATATTCAGCCGTTTGGATTTGTTGACAACCTTGACAACGGTGGCAAGCGAAAATCGCTATACCAGACCGCAATTATCGTCAAAAACCGAATTGTCTATTACGGCCGGTCGTCATCCGGTAGTTGAAATATTATTACCGGCCACTGATCGGTTCGTTCCCAATGATACCAATATGGACATTGAAAGTAAGCAGATTTTATTGATAACCGGTCCCAATATGGCAGGGAAATCAACTTATCTGCGACAGGTGGGTCTACTGGTTCTCATGGCTCAAATTGGATCCTATATTCCGGCTGAAAAGGCAACTATTGGTATCGTGGATAAATTATTTACGCGGGTAGGTGCCAGTGACAATCTGGCTGGTGGTGAGAGTACTTTTCTGGTTGAGATGAATGAAGCGGCCAATATTCTGAATAATGCTACCGGGCGCAGCCTGATAATCCTGGATGAAATCGGAAGGGGAACAGCTACTTTTGATGGTCTTTCGCTGGCCTGGGCGATCACGGAATACCTGCATAATTCGCCCGGGATAACTGCCCGAACCCTGTTTGCCACCCATTACCATGAATTAACGGAACTGGAGCATACTCTTGAGCGATTGGAAAATCATCATGCCGCTGTGGAGGAATTTGGCGAACGGATCGTATTTTTAAGGAAGATTTTACCCGGTCCAGGGGATAAAAGTTATGGAATTCATGTTGCCAGAATGGCTGGATTGCCCCAGACTGTTTTGCGCAGAGCAACTGAAATATTAAATCATCACCTTGAGCAGGATTATAACACGGGAACTAAATCAGTTATACCGGCGTCCCAACAGTTATCCTTTTTTAAGGAACAGGAAAGTGCCCTTAAACAGGACTTAATGGAGCTGGATGTAAACAATATGACGCCCTTGAAAGCCCTCGCTATGTTGGATGAATTGAAAGCAAAGCATGGGTTATAAGACCAGATCACTATTCATTAGTAGCCTATTTTATCTTTTGATAATGATACCAGGCATTGTATCAGCCGAAACCTTCTGGGTACGTAACGGCTGGCAGTCTTTTCGGAATGTTGCTGATGCCCATACGATTGCCTTGGGAGGTGCCCGGGTAACTGGTACTGCGGGTGTTGCTAATGTGGGAAATCCGGCTTTGATTGGAATTAAGGAGTATAACCGGATATCTTATACTCATCAAAATCGTTTTGCCGGAATTATCAACAGTGATTTGCTGGCCTTTGAACTGCCGCTTTTGGATCGATTACCGGTTGGAATCGTACTATTACAAGAAAGCGTAAATCATATTCCCAATACCATTGGGTTGCTTTTAGATTGGGGTGCTGATGGTTTACCCGGAACGGGAGATCCGGGAGAGGACAATGGTATTCTGGATGAGGGCGAGCGGCTAAATGAAGATCAATTGAGTTTTTTCAATCAACGTCAATTGGGATTCCAACTTAGCACGGCCTGGAGGTGGAAACGTAATACATTCGGGCTTGCTTTGAAGGGATTGCATCATCGACTGGGGGATTATCAGGGCAATGGATTCGGTATTGAGGCTGGGATCATCCGTGCTTTGTGGCCGGGCGCCCAGGTTGGCATGGTTATTCACGACATTTTGTCATCATGGATGATCTGGGACTCGGGAACAGTCGAACGAACGGCGCCGTCACTTCAGGTAGGTCTGTCGCAGGGTCGAGATTGGGCTGCCCGGTCACTTTCAATTCGACTATACGGTGATGCCCGTCTGTCCGCTGATCAATCGGTGGATAAACAATTCAAGCTCGGCACCTCGGCAATTACTCTGAGTTATGGCATGGAATTAATATTTAAGGATAAATTCCAATTGAAATTCGGCCGTGATGATATCGGTTTATCTTCCGCCGGGATCGGTTTAGTGTGGGAAAAATTTGGTTTTGACTATGCCTACCGGATGGAACCGCGGAGCTCTCAACTGGGGTCAAGTCATTACCTGACTTTCACTGTAGATCCAGCCTGGCTGATGCAGATCGGCAGGACTTTTTAATTGCCCGGATAACCATTTAATAAATCAGTCAGTTATATTGGATACAATATAATTTACTTGTAAACTTTAAGGTTGAATTAGAATTGAAATTATGATAATCAGTATGACAGGCTATGGAAGAGGCAGCGCCCAGTCCTTGGAAGACATGGTGACGGCAGAAATTAAAGTGCTTAATTCGCGCTACTTAGAGGTAAAACTCCGGGGACTTGAATTATCATCCGAGCTTGAGCTGAAAATTAGGGAGCGATTACGCACCAGCCTTACGCGCGGTAGTGTCAGTATGACTCTGGCCATGGAGGATGAAGCAGGAAAGACTTCGCAGCCGGTATTTAATAAGGAAAGATTTGAGGCTATAGACAAAATATTATCAGATATTCAACGCGAATACGGTCGCCATATTGAATTTAGTGATATCGCTACCGGGGCTGATCTGTTCACTGAGACAGATATAAAAGAATCGAGCAATCATGTAATACTTATAGCTCTGGATAAAGCCTTGAAACAGGTTCAATCCATGCGAGTTAAAGAGGGGCAAGCGCTTCAAAATGACATGGTTGAGAGACTGCAATCATTGGAGAATTTGGTTACTGAGATTGAAATCATCAGTATAAATTCGACGGTTAACCGCAAAGAACAGTTGGAAGCACGACTCAAAGATTTACTAGGCAATCTGAAACTGGATGAAAACCGTATTTATCAAGAAATTGCAATCTTAGCAGATAAATATGATATTTCCGAAGAAATCACAAGATGCCGTAGCCATTTTGAGCAGTTCCAATCGCTGTTGGAAGTTAATGAACCGGTGGGTAAAAGATTTAATTTTATACTCCAGGAAATTGGTAGGGAAATTAACACAATCGGGTCTAAATCAAACCAACCTGCTGTTACAAAGCTTGTGATCGATATGAAAGACCAGGTTGAGAAAATGCGTGAACAAGTACAGAACGTATTATGAAAAATTTCATTGCCATATCAGCACCTTCAGGAGCTGGTAAAACCACTATCTGCCGTGAATTACAACGCCGCATCCCGGGGATAAAATTTTCATTATCTTACACGACTCGTCCAAAACGTTCAATCGAGACAGATGGAGTGGATTATATTTTTATATCTGATGAAAAATTCAAGACCATGATTGCTGCTGCTGAATTTGCAGAGTTTGAGGAAGTCCACGGATATTATTATGGTACTCCTAAAATAATTCTTGAAGACACTATAGCAGCTAATCAGAAGATGTTGTTTGAAGTTGATGTGAAAGGGGCTGTGGCACTCAAACAATTGTATCCTGATAATACCATAACAGTTTTTATTATGCCACCGGATATAGACACACTTACTAAGCGATTGAAAAACCGTGGAACAGACGATGATGTTAGAATCAAGAAGAGATTGGAACGTATAGCGATCGAAATGACATATAAGGATCGCTTTGACTACAGCATTATTAATGATGACATTGACCGTGCTACGCAAGAATTAATAAAAATAATATTATAGAAAAAGGAGTTATTATGGCAGTAGAGCCGATTTCAATTAGACAGATGGAAAAACAAACCGCCGATGTTTACGAGGCTGTTGCAATCATGAGCCAGCGTGCCCGGCAGATTTCTCAGAATAGGATGGCCGAGAAGATGCTGGATGATATGGAGGAATTCAACAGCGACAGTATGGATTTTATGGTTGAAGAGGAAGACCCGACCTATGAGGAACAGGAAAAACCAACTACTGTGGCAATTAATGAATTCATGGTAGGGGATCTATCCTGGAGAAATATTTCTGACGAAAAACCATCTGATTTCTAAACAATGACCTCAAATAACGGTAATGTAGTCGAGCGATATCTTCGACAAAACCGGCAACTGTTTGGTGATGAAATATATGTATCATTTGAACCGGTACAGCCTGATGTGATTGTGGGCTCCGAATCACTTACGGAATTTGAAGAAAGCATCCACGATTGCACTCGCTGTTCTTTGGGAGAACGCCGCACTAATTTTGTTTTTGGTGTGGGGGATCCTAATGCGGACCTGGTCTGCGTTGGTGAAGCGCCTGGCGCAGATGAAGATGCTCAAGGTGTACCTTTCGTAGGAAGAGCAGGTAGACTGCTCGATAAAATCCTGGCTTCTATTAATCTCAGTCGGAACAATAATGTTTATATCTGTAATGTCCTAAAATGCCGCCCTCCCAACAATCGTGATCCACTGGCTTCGGAAGTTGAGCAATGTGAACCATATTTAATCCGACAACTGGATTTGATTAAACCAAAACTGATTGTAGCGTTGGGTCGCGTAGCAGCAAAAACACTATTAAAATTGGATTCTAATATTGCCTTGAAGGATTTGCGCAATAAGCAGCATGATTATTATGGTACCAAACTGATTGCGACTTATCATCCGGCAGCACTCCTGCGAAGTGACCGGTTTAAGCGTCCGACATGGGAAGATTTTAAATGGATCCGAAGTATTTTGAGTACAGAAGGTTAACATGGCAGAGAGATTAGAACAGGGCGTTCGTTTAAATGTACAACCACATTCCATGGAGGCCGAACAGGCCGTCTTGGGATCAATGCTAACCAGTAGGGAAGCAGTCAGCAAAGTAATCCAATGGTTGGAGTATGATCATTTTTACAAAGAGGATCATATTCAAATTTTTCGCTGTATGATTGAATTATTTGACGGTGGTGAACCGATAGATACAGTATCGCTGGTTGACCGATTAAAGAAAAACAAGCAACTGGAAGCCGTTGGAGGAGCATATTATATTACTGGATTGGTGGAAAGTGTTCCGACCGTTGCCAATGTTGAGCTTTATTCTAAGATAGTTTTGGAAAAAGCACTATTGCGCCGTTTGATTCTAATCTCACATGATTTGGCGAAAGAAGCCTACGATGACAGTCAGGATGTCGATGAGATTTTAGACCAGGCAGAACAAGCCATATTTAATATTTCTCAGAAGCGCTTACGGGGTGGTTTTAAACAAATTGAACCAATCTTGCATGAAGCGTTCGAGCGTCTTGATAAGATTCATGCCCAGCCAGGATCGGTCACTGGTGTACCATCAGGACTGGTTGATCTTGATGAGATCACTTCAGGTTTTCAACCTGGTGAACTGATTATCATTGCCGGGCGACCGGGGATGGGTAAAACATCGCTGGCCTTGACCATAGCCCGCAACGCCGCGGTTGATCATAATACATCGGTAGGTATATTCAGCCTGGAAATGGCCAATCACCAACTGGCATTGAGATTATTAACTGCTGAAGCTCGGGTTGACAGTCATCTCGTGCGAACCGGTAAATTACCCAAAGCACAGTGGCAAAATCTCAGTATTGCAGTTGGTAACTTAGCTGAAGCTCCTATCATGCTGGATGATACGCCTGGAATCAGTGTCTTGGAGTTGCGTGCAAAAGCACGACGTTTGTGTGCCGAGAAAAAGGTCGGCGTAATCATGATAGATTATCTTCAATTGATGGCAGGTCCAAAAGGTTTGGATAGCCGGCAACAGGAGATATCAGTTATTTCACGGTCAATGAAAGCATTAGCTAAGGAACTTGAAATTCCGGTAATTGCCCTGTCTCAACTTTCAAGGGCAGTGGAAAATCGCAGTGATCACCATCCATTACTTTCCGATTTACGTGAAAGTGGTGCTATCGAGCAGGATGCTGACCTGGTTATTTTCCTGTTTAGACCGTACATCTATTCGAACGATGAAGAGGACCGGGGGAAGGCTCAAATTATTGTAGCCAAGCAGCGTAATGGCCCCACAGGTACGAAAAATGTGACCTTTATTGATCGTTATGCCCGTTTTGAAAACTTGTCAGCTTTTGCAGATATGGAATCGGAAGTTCCGTTTTAATGCAAGATCCGCTGACCAGATTCGCTCCCCAATTGATCGGTGAATATCCCCGACCGTTTTTGGATTTATTCAAAAGGTTGAATCTCACCGATGTTGAAGAAGAAGAGGTCATAAAGAAAACATTATGGAAGGCTTATTATTTCAGTAATCATTACCATGAGGATCAAAAACGTAAGTCCGGACGACCCTATTTTGATCATTGTTTGGCAGTGGCAAAAATTCTGGCATCCTGGAATATGGACCATATTACCGTCATGGGCGGTCTTTTACATGATACGGTTGAAGATACCGAGGTTACACTGGAAGAAATAGAGGAGAAATTTGGTAGCGATTTAGCCCGTCTGGTGGACGGCGTCACTAAATTGGGGGATATCAAATTTTCCAGTCGTAAAGAACAACAGACTGGAAATATCATGAAAATGCTCCTTTCTGTTGCCCGTGATCTGCGGGTAATTATTATCAAGTTTGCTGATCGTTTACATAACATGCAGACAATTCGGCATCTTTCCGATGTGAAACAGCGTCGGATCGCGATTGAAACACGTGATATATATGCGCCCCTCGCACATCGGCTGGGTATGGCAGCCGTCAAATGGCAACTGGATGATCTGGTATTCAGTACGCTGAATCCGGAGATGTTTAAAGAAATTGATGTTAAGCTGAAAACCACATACAAGGAACGGACCAGATATATCAGGGAATTTTCGAGGCCGATTAAAGATGAATTGAGCAAGCATGATATAAAAGTCAAAATATATGGTAGACCAAAATCCCATGCATCGATCTATAAAAAAATGATTAATCGGGGAAAAGAATTTGAAGAAATATTTGATATTATTGCGATTCGAGTCGTAGTTGATACGACCGATCAATGTTATCTGGCGATGGGTATTGTTCATCAATTGTTTACACCAATTCCTGAACGATTCAAGGATTTCGTTGCCAGTCCCAAACTGAATGCCTATCAGTCAATCCATACTACCGTTGTTGGTCCCCGTGGCCGTAAAGTTGAAATTCAGATCAGGACCCATTCAATGGAGCAGACAGCGGAGATCGGTGTGGCAGCACATTGGCGTTACAAGGAGGGTGGAAATTATCAGACTGAGATTGATTCACATATGAAATGGTTGCGTGAACTGGTTGATATTTTACAAAGTGAATCGGCTGACCCCAGCGAATTTATGCATCTACTGAAGATTGACCTGTTTAATGATATAATTTTTGTACTAACACCGGCAGGTGACTTGATCCAGTTACCGGCCAAAGCTACTCCGGTAGATTTTGCTTTTCAAGTACATACCGAAATTGGTTTGCACTGTATGGGTGCCAAAGTAAATAGAAATATTGCTCCTTTGAATAGTGTGCTGAAAAATGGTGATACGGTAGAGATTATTACGAGTCAGAATCAAAGTCCCCACTATGGTTGGTTGCGTTTTGCTATAACATCTAAAGCGCGAAATAATATTAATCGATATTTACGCAAGCTCCGCTATGCCGAATCTGTTAAACTGGGTAATGAAATTCTTGAGAAAACCCTGCGACGGCTAAAACGACTTGATCTAAGCAAAAAAATTCAAGAAGCTTTCGGTATTTTAGGATATAAAACACGCAATGACCTGATTGCCGCCATTGGGGACGGTTCTTTAATGATTCGGGATATATTAAAAAAGTTGTTTCCGGCTGAAGAAACAAAAGTAATTATTGAAGATGATAAATTCTCCGATGACGAAAGTTTCCTCAGATTGGCCCGAGGATCCGCCCGGGGCGTCAAATTGCAGGGGATTTCCAATATCCTGGTCTCGTTCGGTCGCTGCTGTAATCCCATTCCTGGCGATGATATAGTAGGATTTGTCACCCGCGGAAGGGGAATTACTTTACATCGGGCTGATTGTGCCAGCTTACCGCTGCTTGATGATGATTCCGATCGTATTATTCCGGTAGAATGGGATGTGAAGAAAAATGATACCTACAGTGTCAGGATTAAAGTGGTCAGTCAGGACAGATCAGGCATTTTAAGAGAAATTTCAGAGGCAATCTCCGCGGAAGAGATTAACATCTCCAGTGTTGATTTGCGAACGAAAGATAATATTGTCACGGCCTTTTTTGTTGTTCAGGTCCGTGATATCAAACAACTTGAACGAGTGAAAAAGAGAATTACCAGAATAACTGGAATTGATTACATAGAAAGGACAGTACGAGAATGAAAGCAATTACCTACACCAAAAAGGAAATAGTCAAACGGGTTGCCGAGCGACTGAGTAAAACTGTTGACGGAACGTCGAAATACATTGATGAAACCTTCAAAGTAATGAAGGATATGTTATGTGAAGACGAACTGCGACTTCGTATTGAAATTCGTAACTTTGGTGTATTCGAGGTTAAACCAACCAAAGCCAAACCACGGGCACGCAATCCCCGTACCAATGAAGAAGTTTATGTCCCGGCTCATAAAAAGACGCATTTTAAACCCGGCAAGATTGTCAAAACTCATCTAAGCAAACCGCTTACCTAACAAAACCAAGCGATTCAATCATGGGTCGCATACTTGGGATTGATCATGGTGATAGCCGAATTGGTTTATCGCTGTCAGATCCTTTACATATGATCGCTTCACCTTACCGGACTATTTCAGCTCGGGATGGTGAAGCGGTGATACATTCACTGCAGGAAATCATCAACGATAAAAACGTTGAAATGATCGTGATTGGCTTGCCTGTGGGCATGAAAAATCAGGTTACTCAACGGACAATTATTGTCAAAGAATTTGCTGAACAGGTTCGATCAATTGGTGTACCAGTCATTCTTGAAGATGAGCGACTTAGCTCTGTTAGCGCCACTAAGGCATTGGTATTTCAAAATGTGAAAACGGGACATAATAAAGGATTAGTCGATCAGACTGCGGCGGCAATTATTTTGCAACAATACTTAGATCGAAATCGACAGTGAGCGATTGGTTGAATCGTCCTAATTGGCAATTGGCCATTGTTTCGGGTACCTTGGTTGGGTTGTCATACCCGGTTTTACCGCTGGGTTTCCTGGCCTGGATTGGATTTATTCCTTTGATTCATATCCTGACCAAGGCTGATCCATGGACAGCCTTTCGATTGGGGTATCTGGCAGGAGTTTTTTCAAATTTATTTTCTTTGTACTGGATTGGATTTAATTCCGGAGCGGGTTTTTTAACTGTATTTGCTTCATTAATAGGAGCGATCTTGTATTTAGGGCTGTTTTGGGGACTGTTCGCATTAGTTTTAGCATGGTTGCAGCGCCGCTTGCAAATAGGCCTGTTGATCTGGCCATTTCTCTGGGTAATTATGGAGTATATACGCAGTTTTGGTGCCATGGGATTTCCCTGGATAAATCTGGCAACTACGCAGGTCAGCTATTTGCCAATGGTACAGTTAACCGAAATTACCGGATCCTATGGGGTTGCATTTTGGATAATTTTTCTTAATGTTGGATTGTATCGAATAATTGTGACTGAAGCCAACCGGATCAGAAATAGCTTGGGTTTAGTTATTATGCTGTTGCTGATTTTCGTCTCAGGGCTTATGCGTATTGTACATCTTGAAAATAAATCCACTGACACACAATTAACGGTAGCTATTGTACAACCGAATCTGAATCCTAATGATAAATGGGAAAATTCCAAACGCGAATTTGTTTTCGACCTGATGGACTCTACTCTGATTGAAGCGCTGAAATTGGAGCCACAATTAGTCCTGTGGCCAGAATCGGCAGTCCCGGCCTATCTACGTATAAATGGGTATCGGCGTAAAAGGATAGAACAAAGAGTGATGGATGCTGGCATACCTTTGTTAACGGGCTCGGTTGATAAGGAAATAACGGAAGAAGGAATATCTCGGGTTTATAATGGGTCATTATTAATAAGGCCGGATGGGACACTTGAAACCTATCACAAAATTCATCTGGTTCCTTTTGGCGAATATATTCCCTTATCATGGAAATACCCACTGTTAAAAAAATTGAATTTTGGGCAAGGAAACTTTGATCAGGGTCAGAAGTATACGGTTTTTGAATTGGATTCAGTTAAATTTTCGAACTTGATTTGTTATGAATCAAGCTTCCCACAACAGGTACGAAAATTTATTAAAAAAGGTGCTCGTTTAATTACCATCGAAACCAACGATGCCTGGTTTGGCCGGAGTTCAGGTCCCTACCAGCATTATGATCTGGCAATTTTGAGAGCAGTTGAGAATCGTGTTCCCATTGCGCGTAGTGCTAATACGGGTATTTCCGGGTTCATCAAGCTCTCGGGGCGATCTTTTAACAAAATCCCTTTAAACCAAAGTGGAATAGTGAAAGGAACCCTGCCAATACCAACGGAAATCAGTTTTTATGCTCGCTATGGAGATTTATTCATACTGCTTTGCATTATATCAACAATCATTATTACAGGTGTGGAATGGAAAAGAAAGAATTTTACCTGATCTTAATAATACTATTGACAATTTCCGGATTGATGGCTCAACAGTATGAGAATGATTCTGTCCAGTGGGGAACACCATTTATTAAATCTGCGATATTACCAGGATTGGGTGAATACAGCCTGGGCAAGAACCGACTTGGCAGGTTCTTCTTGTTAACTGAAATTGTTTTAGTTACTGGAGCCATAGTTAGCTCCACCTCGGCGCACTTTGAGGATTTAGCCATGCGATCCTATGCCTCCGATTATGCTTCTGTCATGCCGGGTGGGAAATCAGACCAATTTTGGGTGGATATCGGCAATTATGAATCCCGCGAAGCTTTCAATGTCGAACATTTACGCTGGCGTGAATTTGATGTTCTTTACAACAACGATCACGAATCGAATTGGGAGTGGACCTCCCCAGCACACCGAGAGAAATTCCGTGATATTCGTGTAAACCGCGACCGGCTGAAGCACACTACAAAATTTGTAATTAGCGCCGTTGTATTAAACCATGTCATATCGGCGATTGATGCTCTTTACTTTACACGAATTATGAACCTGCCGCAGGTTTCATATCTACCCATCTACGACCCAATAGACAAGAATCTTAAACATTCTTTTTCAATATATTTTTAACTCCTAAAAATATGAAAATTAACGGTCTGGTAAGATTGTGGTTCTATCTGGCATTTTCAATATCAGTACTGTTGTCGAAGTCGGGTTCGATCTGGATCGTATATTTTTGGTTATGGTGCGGTTTACTGTTCGTCAATAGATCGGCGGTGAGATCAATTTGGTGGCGGTTGGGACCATATTTGATATTTCTGCCGTTGATGGTCATTCTATACACTGTTTTTTCATTATTCCTGACAACAAACAATTTACAAGATATTCTAATGCAAGGCGGTTTTGCACTGGTAAAAATGCTATTAATGATTGCGATAATGGGTATTTATTTTGAGAATTCTGAATCGGGGGAAATTTTCAACGCTCTGCGTAGTTTGTGGCAGAAATCCAAACTTCCCTGGCGCTGGGTGGAAGATTTTTTTATGTTTTTAGAACTGACCTTGCGATTTTTTCCGGCTTTTCAACAGGACTGGGAACATTTGCATCAATCCCGCCAGGCATTAGGGTTATCCGGTTCACGTAAACGACTCGCGATTATTAAACAAACGGCGACTTATCTTCCGGGATTGTTACTTCAGAGTTTACGTCAGGCTGATAATACCGCTCTCAGTATAAAATTACGCGGGTATGGTAACAGAATACCACGTGGGATAGTCTTTCCAGTGAAATTTTGCGGTTGGGACGCCCTGGTATTTCTGATTATCACCTTATTGTTTTATTGGGGTAATTTTGTTGCACAGGTATAAAATCAGCCTACAGTATGATGGTTCGTCTTTCTATGGCTGGCAGTTGCAACCTGATCAGAGAACTGTGCAAGGTGAACTGGAACAGGCATTGACTATTTTGGATAAAAATAATCGTGTTGTGGTTACCGGTGCCGGCCGTACTGATACCGGTGTGCATGCAGTTGGTCAGGTGGCGCATTTTGATTTACATAGGGCTTGGGATAATGATGAATTGTGTCGTGCTATTAACGGTAATTTACACAGTGATGTTTTGGTGATGGAATGTGAACAAGTGAATTCGGCGTTTCATGCCCGGTTTTCAGCGCAACGGCGGATTTATGAATACAATTGTCGAATGGATAATTTTTTATTGGATCGTAATTATGTTTGGAATATCGGATCTGTTGATATTTCTACCATGCAACAATCCGCAGCAATAATTCTGGGGGAACATGATTTTACTGGTTTCTGTAAATATAATTCAGACCTGGATCACCGGCGCTGTAATGTTTATCAATCTCTGTGGAAACCAGGCACGTCAGTATTAACTTATAATGTTACCGCTGACCGATTTTTACATCATATGGTGCGTTTTTTGGTAGGTACAATGGTAGCAATTGGGCGCTCCCAATTATCACTGGATCAATTCAAATTGATGATAGAAAAACCTGTAGTCGATAAAAAGATTTATCGTGCACCAGCACACGGATTAGTATTAAAGAAGGTCATCTATTGAAATCAATAGCTGTAAATGTAATGACGGGACTGATTTGTCTGACTCTGCTTAGTCGTATTGTACTGGGACAGGTCGATATTTATGATTCTCGTCATACCGCTCTGACGAGAGCAATTGAAGCTGTAAGCCCGGCAATAGCCAGTATCAATGTTATTCAAATCAAGGAATTCTCGCGCACACCGTTTCTTCAGGATCCTGTATGGCAGTATTTTTTTCCTTATGATACTTATCAGCAAAAGAGAAAAAGCTCTGGTTCTGGGGTTGTGGTAAGTCCTGATGGATATGTTATTACAAACTATCACGTGGTGGAAAATGCCACTGAGATCAATGTCACTTTACCAGGCGGAAAACAATTTGATGCCGAAGTGATCGGTAGTGATAATGTCTCTGATCTGGCATTGATTAAATTAGTCGGGCAAGGTTTTCCCTATGTCCGGCTGGCAGATTCTGACGAACTGTTAATTGGGGAATGGGTTATCGCGCTTGGTAATCCTTTTGGGCTTTTTGATGTCAGTAAACAACCATCGGCCACGGTTGGGATTATCAGTGCCCTGCATATGGATTTTGGACGTCAGGAATCGGGCCAAGTTTACCAGGATATGATTCAGACCGATGCGGCTATTAATGTTGGTAATAGCGGTGGACCACTGGTCAATAGCCGGGGAGAGGTAATAGGAATTAATACTTTCATTTATACCGGCAGTAATTTTTCGCAGGGATCTGTGGGAATCGGGTTTGCTATCCCAATCAATCGCGCCCGGCGAATCGTCGAAGAATTAAAGAGGACCGGCCGGGTCGATCGAAGTTTTTCTACCGGTCTTGAAATCCAGACATTGGATACCCGCATCGCCGGATATCTGAATTTACCATTCACTGAAGGCGTACTTATAACCAAGATTGAACCCAAAAGTGCTGCCGATAAGGCCGGATTAAAACCTGGCGATGTAATCTTGACTCTAAATGATTATAAAGTAAAGAAAACCAATGATATATTTCAAATTTTCGATGACAATGAGTTAAGAGCTGGCGACAAGATAACCATGAAAGTGTACAGTAATGGCCAAGATAAAAAAGTTACATTTCGGTTAAGAAAGACATAAACGATGATCGCGCGTGAAGGTCATAAAATATTATTTGGAGCGGCATTTGTTGTGTTTATATCAGGTTTGTTGATGATTGTTTTTCAAACCTTCCTTTGGAATATCATTTTTATTGTGACAACAGCTTTTTTATTATTCACGCTTTATTTTTTTCGAGATCCGCGCCGGGTACGGCCTGATGGAGATAATCTGGTTATTTCAGCGGCGGACGGAAAAATTGTGCGTATCCAAAAAATTAACGATGACATTGTAGGAGAATCAGCTACCTTAATTTCCATTTTCCTTTCAGTGTTTAATGTTCATGTTAACCGTATGCCGGTTACGGGTAAATTTGAATCGGTTAATTTTCAAAAGGGAAAATTCCTGGCTGCATTCGATCATAGAGCATCTGATGAAAATGAGTGCACTGATATTATTATTAATAAAAGTGGAATAAGATTACGTGTTAAACAGATTGCTGGAATACTAGCCCGGCGGATACATTGTTATGCCGAAGAGGGGCAAGATATGAAATGTGGAGACCGGTTAGGATTTATACGGTTCGGATCCCGAACCGACCTTGTTCTACCGGAATCAATCGCTATTAAGATACACTTGAATCAGAAAGTAATCGGCGGAGAAACCATTATTGGAGAATTTAAATGAAAACAAAGCATTATAAACGTAAGCGAATAAATAAGAGTCTTATTCCGAATATATTTACTTTAATCAATATGTTTCTGGGATTTTCCGCTATAATAATGCTGCTTAAAGGTGACCCGATTATAGCAGGCTGGATCATTCTTTTTGCCATGGGGTTCGATGCAATCGATGGTAAAATGGCACGCTTACTTGGTGTTGACAGTAAATTCGGAATTGAGTTTGATTCCCTGGCTGATACCGTATCATTTTGTGTCGTACCTTCTTTACTAGTTTACAATCTATATGTCAAAGGGCTTCCAATTATCATTGGTGTTGCGATCAGCTTCGTACCGTTAATTTTCGGTACCATTAGATTGGCGCGTTTCAATGTGATACAAGAAAGTCCCAAATCCTATTATGAAGGAATCACCACACCCCTCAGTACGGTAATAATCGTGAGTTTTATGTTGTTCAATTATCAGGTTAATAGCGGATTTGGTGATCCGCGAATTGCCATAGCAATGGTAATAATTTTAGGATTCCTGATGATCAGCCGTATTCGGATTGCTAAATTTCCAGCTTTTTCATTCCGTGCGGGACGCTCAAATTCTTTACGGTTGGCAGGAATAATCATCCTAACGCTTTCCATAATCATCTGGAAAGGATTAGTAATATTTCCCCTTTTTACAATTTATATCTCCTGGAGCGTACTCAACTGGTTGTTAAATCCTAATCGCTTTGAAGACGAGCTTAGACTGGGAGCTCCAAATGAGATCAAATAAGGGAAAAAACCATGGATATTAATAGGCGATCTATTTCAATCCTGGCCCTTGTTCTTATCATTGGTGCGATGCTCGGTACATTATTGGGAAATTTATTAGGTGCAATCTTACCGGATGGGGTAGTGCGCGATTTTTTTCTGACCGGAATTGGTTTTGATCTGGCTGGAATGGTCGGTGATCAAAATGGTGTAATCACTTTGAACCTGATTGTATTGAAATTACAATTTGGCCTGAGTCTCTATTTCAATTTCACAAGTATAATTGGTTTAGCTACAGCTTACTATTTTTTACGCTATTTCAGATAATATTCAAGTATTCGCAAGCAATATATTATAGTGTCAAGTTGGAGCTGTGATCCAATGATTTCATTTTTTGTTTTAATCCATCTTCGTCCCGATAGATATCGGAACTACGGCGGACGAGAAGGCGTGGTTTATTTCACCGAGGCTTGCCTCGGAAAAAGGGTCCAGGAAGTGCCCTGGTGTTTAATACCATTTATTCTTTCCCAAGTTGTTATCTACCGATCATTTAGTGAATTAATTTCAATAAATCATTTGGGTTGTCAATAATAAATTTTGCTCCGGCTGTTTTTAATTCTTCAATCGATCGATATCCCCAACTGACACCGACGGGAATCATTCCGGCATTGCAGGCTGTTTCCATATCGATACCTGAGTCACCGATAATCATTATTTGATCGGGTGACAAGTTGAGATTGTTAGCGATCATTAATGCCGATTCCGGATCTGGTTTTTTAGGTTTACCGATTTCTGCTCCCTGTACCGGGCTAAATTTCCACCGTGCCAGAAAATATTCTGTGAATTGTACGGTAAAGTCGTGCGGTTTATTTGATAAGACAGCCATAGCCAAACCGGATACTGTCAAACTGTCCAGTAATTGTGGTATCCGATCATACAAACTTCCACTATTACGCCAAGTGGAGGAGTATTCCCGACGCAGGTCTAGAACGATGCTATAAATTTGTTCGGGTGTCCTCTTATTTCGAGGTAACGAACGAGTAACCAGTGTATCAATTCCGGCACCTACGAAACCAAGGTATGCCTTTTCAGAATGCGTTGGAAATCCTGCATTCAGTAGAATCCGGTTCATGGCTTGGACGATTCCACTCAAAGAATTTACCAGGGTACCATCCATATCAAATATCAGCGCTTTAATTAGGGCTTCCTCAGCAAGCTATAACACATTGATAT
>JABMQW010000157.1 GCA_013203115.1 Fidelibacterota bacterium | reverse complement strand
TTTATTGATTTGATGCCCATGTTTTGGGCATATCGGGGGTGTCCAAGATTTTGTGTAAACGGTCTTTTTCAGTCATTATAAATCATCCTGTCTTCAAAGAGAATAGCAAAATGATTCATAGCTTCTTTCCAGTTCTGAATGGGCATAGTCCACTTTTTACTGGCGTTTCTCAATGCTAAATATAAGATCTTGAACACAGCATCATCGTTAGGAAAAGAACCACGGTTTTTAATCACTTTCCGTAATGACATGTTCAAAGACTCAATAGCATTGGTAGTGTAGATAGCTCTTCTTATCCCTGCCGGGTAGCCGAAGAATGGAGTCAGTCGTTCCCAGTTATTCCGCCATGACTTACTGACGGTGGGATGGGTCTTATCCCATTTCTGAGCAAAGGTATCCAGGTTTTCCCGGGCCTCTTCCGCATTACCAGCACGATAGATGGTTTTCAGATCATCAGCCATCTCTTTACGCTGCTTCCAGGATACATATTTCAGGGAGTAACGGACCATATGGACAATACAGAGCTGGACCTGGGTATCGGGATAAACTGTTTCAATTGCGTCAGGAAAGCCCTTTAAACCATCGACGCTGGCAATGAAGATGTCATTCAGACCACGATTCCTCAGTTCTGTCAATACACCCAACCAGAACTTAGCTCCTTCAGTCTTAGCGATCCACATACCCAGCACATCCTTTATGCCGTCCATGTTGATGCCAATGGCTAGGTACACCGCCTTATTATTGATATGGCCATCAGAACGTGCTTTGACACGAAGAGCGTCCAGATAGACAACTGGGTACAGTGGGTCAAGGGGACGGTTCTGCCAGGCTTTAAGCTCAGACAGAACTTCATCGGTTACTTTGGAAATCAATGACGGAGATACTTCGACTCCATAAATATCCTCAAGCTGAGCCTGAATATCACGGGTTGTCATTCCACGAGCGTACATCGCTATGATTTTATCATCAAAACCGTCGAAACGGGTCTGATGCTTCTTGATTATCTTTGGATCAAAGCTGCCCTCACGATCACGGGGAATATCAATCGGGATCTCACCCCGGTCGCCCCTTAGTGTCTTCTGGCTGGTGCCATTGCGGGAGTTACTGGTGGACTTTCCTACCGGTGAGTGTTTTTCGTATCCAAGATGGTCAGTCAGCTCACCTTCAAGTGCTCTTTCAACCAGGGACTTGGTCAATTGTTTTAGCAGGCCTTCTTTGCCAAATAGGTCGTCAGGGTTCTTGACGCCTTTTAAAAGTTCATCTAACAATTCGTCTTTTTTGGTCATCGTTATTCCTCATTTTAAAACCGTGAGTTTATTATCTGCGATAACCATTTACACAAAATTATTTACACCCTCTCATATGGCTATTATAACTATTATATTCGGTTTAATACTTTTTATAATAATCTATTTTCGAACATTCCAAAAAGGTCTTATTATTAGAAAAAGTCGAGGGAAAATCCAATGCTGTATTTCGCAACTGGATGAAAAAATTAAGACTAGAAGAGTTGAAATAAAGGAGAGAAATACCATGAAAACAACAATTAAAAGTATCACTTTACTTTTTACAGCAATGTTTGTTTGCGCTATTAACTTGTATGGACAGGATATGTTCAATGCTAGAAGATTGACCTTCGATTCTGCTCAGGAAGGATTTCCTACTTGGTCACCTGATGGGAAATCTATTATATACCAATATACAGATCTAAACGATACCAGCGGAAATAACGGCTTGTGGAAAATCTCTCAAGATGGAACCAGAAAGAAACAGGTTTTTAAAGGCCTTGCTGAACATCCGAAATGGTCACCTGATGGTCGCTATATTGTCTTTGATGCCGATACCGGCAAGACTATTAATATGATACCAGCTGATGGAGGAACTCCAATTATATTCCTTCCTGATACAATTCATATTAAGCATGGAGGACTGCCCTGTTGGTCACCCGATGCATCACAAATTGCATTTTTAGAAGGTTCTGAATTGTCCTTGTGTATTTATAATATTAAAACCGGTAACATTGACTGCATATTTAGTAAAGAAGGTATGTTGCCTTTTCCGGGATGCTGGTCGGATGATGGAAAGAGTGTCCTGATAGCTCTTATGGACAGGCAAACCAAAAAATCAACTATCTGGAAAATTTCTTCAGATGGAAAAGAAAGAAAACAAATCATTGGGCATCATGAAAGATTTTATCGTCATCTTGCTCTTTCTCCCGATGGTTCGCTTCTGGTTTATGCTGTGGCGGAAGGCAGATATTTGGGACTTTATATCATGTCTTCTGAAGGTGGAATTTCGCTGCCTCTTACAGTTACACCATGGAATCATAATGAAAGCCCAAGCTGGTCTCCGGATGGGAAAAAGGTAGCTTTTACCAGTACTAGGTCAGATAATCATGATATATGGATTATGGATATAAACACTCAAGAAATAAAGAAAAAACTTCTAATGCTGAACAAGGCTAGATAACAGGAGTATAATTTTTACATTAATTAAAATGTGCAGCAATTAGGGTTTCAAATAATCGAGTTAAGGTAAAGGAAAAAGACCACGAAATCTAAACCAACGTTGAATTTGTTGGTCAATTTGGCGCAGCTGATGGGATGATGTTTGGTAGTGATGGTATTTTATATATTACTTCTTTAAAAGATAATTCAATAGGAAGATATAATCCAAAGACAGCAGAGAGTGATATTTTAATTACTAGTAATTAATTAAAATGGCTTGATAGCATATCGATATCTCAAGATAATTATCTCTATGCAACAATATCACAACCATATTTTAACAGGTCGGAAAGTGGGTTATATAAGTTATTTGAATT
The DNA here is from genome assembly GCA_013203115.1 of Fidelibacterota bacterium. Lineage (GTDB taxonomy): Bacteria > Fidelibacterota > Marinisomatia > Marinisomatales > TCS56 > JABMQW01. The sequence goes on along the minus strand of JABMQW010000157.1, from coordinate 723 downwards.
AAAACTTAATGAATAAATTGAATCAAATTCTGTCTTAAAATGAATAAAGATTATTTTAATATAAAAGACAACTGCAGGAGTGGTCTTTTAAAATATCTTTTTAAAGCCCTTTCAATAATTCCGGTAATTGAAAACCCATTAATGCTGGATGTTGGATGTGGTTCTGGAGTTCCAACATTAGCTTTAGCTGAAAATTTTAATGGCACAATTACTGCTGTTGATATTGATACTAAATCAATTAATAGACTTGAAGAAAAAATTAAACAATTAGATATATCTAATATAATTACTCTTCATAACTGTTCTTTATTTGAGATGAAATTAGAAGAAAACCTATTCGATATAATTCTTGCGGAAGGATTTCTTAATGTGGTAGGTTTTCAAAAAGGGTTTTTAAAAGTAATAAAATTATTAAAGAGGAATAGGTTCTTTATAATCCATGATGAGTTTCGAGATCATAATAAAAAAACTGAATTTATAGAAAGTAATAATTGTAAGATACTAGGTTCGTTTAGGTTGGACGAATATGTCTGGTGGAATGATTATTATAAATGCCTTGAAAAAGAAATCTCTTTTATCAGAAATAAAGATTTTTTGGAATTATTTAAAACCGACTTGCATGAAATTGAATTATTCAAGCAAGATCCATCTCAATTCAATTCAGTTTATTAGTTATTTTTAATACCCCGTCGGCTTGCGGCGGGGATACAAACAGTAATAAGT
>JABMQW010000156.1 GCA_013203115.1 Fidelibacterota bacterium | reverse complement strand
GCGGCAGATACGCTGGAATCCGCTACGGCGGCCCTGGCTGACATTGTCGTTGAATACGAGCAGTTGCCGGCGATCTTCGATCCGCGGGAAGCACGCACCAGTTCGATCTGCATCCATCCCGAAGAGGGGAAATTAGATATTCATGATGCCGCCCGGAATATAGCCTCACATATTGAGGCTAAAGTTGGTGATGTTGACCAAGCCTTTAAATCAGCGGCGCACGTGTTTGAATGGGAATACAGCACACCTTATGTTCAGCAGGCCCATATCGAACCGCATATAACCTTGACCTGGCTGGATGAGAATGGCCGCTTGGTGATCAGAACCGCTACCCAGGTGCCGTTTCACGTCCGGCGGATTGTTGCGGAAGTACTGGATATTCCGGTGCGGAAGATCCGTGTAATCAAGCCCCGGGTCGGGGGCGCCTTCGGTGGTAAGCAGGAAATCTTAAATGAGGAATTATGCGGCGCTGTGACCTTGAGGACCGGCCGACCGGCGCGTCTGGAATTCACCCGGGAAGAGGAATTTTATGCTGCCCGCTCCCGGCATCCCCAGATATTGAATTTCAAGCTGGGCGTCAATCAGGATTATACCATTAATGCCATTGATTTGGATATCCTGGAAAATTCAGGGGCTTATGGACCCCACGCCCTGACCGTGATGACCGTTTCGGCCCAGAAAGCATTATCCCTGTACCGGGTACCTAATTTGCGGGTCAAGGGGGACGCTGTTTATACCAACCTGCCGATCACCGGAGCTTACCGTGGTTATGGAGCACCGCAGGGTTTCTTTGGTCTGGAATCGATAATGGATGAGGTTGCTTGTGAGCTGGGCATCGACCCGGTGGAATTCCGACATAAGAATTATGTGCAGGTGGGTGATGATCTGCCGATCGCCGCCATTCTCGGCGAAGGGCGCGATGGATTTCCGGCTGAGGTTCGTTCCACCGGGATGAAAGATTGCCTGGAGGAAGGGAAAAAATTGATCAACTGGGAAGAGTTAAGGCAGGTCCCGAAGAACGGAAAATTACGCCGTGGTGTCGGTGTGGCAATAGTCGGGCAGGGATCGGGAATTCCCGGGATTGATATGGGTGCCGTATTCATTAAAATGAATGAAGACGCCAGTTTTAACCTGCAGATGGGAGCCACCGATCTTGGTACCGGTTCCGATACCGCTCTGGCTCAGATCGCCGCTGAAGAACTGGGTGTGCCAGTGGAAAAAATAATCGTGTATTCCTCCGATACCGACCTGACACCTTTCGACAAAGGGGCCTACGCCTCCAGCACGACCTACATTTCCGGTGGCGCGGTGTTCAAAGCAGCGGTTGAAGTCAAAAAGCAAATCCTGGAGCTAGGAAAAAAACTACTGGGGGTGGAAGAGGCGAAGATTGAAGATCAGAAGGTGGTAGCCCCGGATGGAACGAGTATATCATATATCGATATCTGCACCCGGACTTTTTATACCGAAGAACAGACCCAGATCATGGCGACGGCCTCCCATATGAGTTTTGATTCACCTTCACCGTACAATGCTACTTTTGTTGATCTTACGGTGGACACGGAAACGGGGCTGGTGACAGTGAACAAAGTGGTATCGGTGACCGATATTGGGCAAGTGATCAACCCTCAGATGGCTGAAGGTCAGGTGGAGGGTTCCATTCCTCAAGCTTTGGGTATGGCCTTGTCAGAATATATGGTATTTGACGGTGCCGGGCGGCCGATCAATCGGGATTTCAATACGTACCATATTTACACGGCGGTTGACATGCCGGAAATTATTGTCAGGTTCGTGCATACCGATGAGCCGACCGGTCCATTCGGCGCCAAAGCGGCGGCGGAAATTCCGATCAACGGTCCCGGACCGGCGGTGGTCAACGCGATCCATAATGCCTGTGGTGTCCGCATTCGGGAGCTGCCGGTTACACCGGAGAAGATTTTACGCGGGTTGGGGAAGATTTGATCTGATTTCTTCTTGTCGTATCGCTCAGTGTTGCGACATCTGGATAACATTAGGTTACAACGCTGAGCGCTGTAACCAATGGAAGAGTTGATTGATGATGGATGCCATCCGCCAGTTGGCGGTTGGCATCCTATAGTTCGGCCATTTCGACGAATCCAAAGGATGAGAAGAAACCTACGATAGTTTTGCAGTGTGCTACCTTTGCTGAATCCTTATCCCAACCAGCGGTACAAAACCGTCACGGACACTTGAAGTGTCCGTGACGGTTAGGATTTGGATCATTAACTTTCGCAAAGTTTTATAAACGCAGTTGAAGCTGTAGACTATTTGGAGAAAGACTGGATTACAGCATTTATTACGATACATTAAGCGACACTTCAAGTTATTGTTGACTTGACTTGAAAATTATCTGATATGTATAATAATATGCTATAGCTATAATCTGTAACTACAATTATAGAAGGAGATAACTGTTTAAAACAAATTCTCTAAGTAACTTTGATTTTTCTGATTATTTTGTTAAATAAGCCTGGAAAAAAGCGCTTCAGGTACACCATAATCTGTTCTTTACCGGAAATTATCACTTCTTCTTTTCCCGCTTTTATGGCTTTTAAAATACCCTGGGCGCATTTTTCCGGTAACATGCCTTTTGCGGTGGTTTGGTCTAGGGTGGCGTGGGGGCTACCATCACCGGTCAGGGCATTGCGGGAAGCATTGGTCAGGACAAAGCCCGGCAGAATCACAGAGACGCGCACACCGCTATACCATACTTCAGCCCGCAGGGCATCGGCAAAACCCATAATAGCATGTTTGGAAGAAGCATAGATCGAACGTTGGGGCGTCCCGAATTTACCGGTCAAGCTACTAATAAATACTATCCGGCCGGTTTGACGTTCCAGCATTCTTGGTAGAACAGCCTGGGTCATCGCAATAGAACCAAAATAATTGGTCTCCATGATTTTCCGAATCACGGCTATCCGGGTATCTTTAACAAGGGAACGTTGGGTTATACCAGCATTATTTACTAGAATGTCAACCGATCCCAATTTTTTTTCCACCAGGGATACTTTTTCCGCGATGGTATCGGTCTCAGTCAAGTCAAGTGGTAGTATATAGTGCTGTTCCGGGTTCCTGCATTCTTGCCGAACCGTTTCTAATTCATTCGCTCGGCGGGCGGATAAAACGACCCGGGCACCGGCTTGGCTGAAGGCAATTGCCAGCGCTTTGCCGATTCCTGAGGATGCTCCGGTTATCCAGACAATTTGATCGGTAAAATTCATTGTTGACCATTTATTATGATAATCAAACATATAATCAGAATCAATATTCCATTTATCTTGAGATAATAAATCATTTTTATCTTTCGAATATATTTTAACGTACCTAACGTAAAAAGTAACCGGTGTGAAACTTTTTACCACAGGACTTTCTTTATTTAAATTTACGAATAGTAAATCATCAAACATCGAAATTACGCTTCCAGTATTTCACATCCGGTTGACTGGATGTTAGAAGGCATAGCTACCGACCTCCGCCACTTTACTTAAGCAATATGGCTTTGCCAGTTTCTGTATATTTTCCAGCAACTATTTTATAGAAATAGACACCCGAACTGAAATCCTCTGCGTCCCATTTTACTGAATAATTTCCGGCCTGAACCTGTTCATTAACTAAAGTTGATACTAATTTGCCGTTAATATTGAAAATAGATAGATTGACGAATGATAATTCTGGTATTTGATATGAAATTTGAGTTATTGGATTAAAAGGATTTGGGAAATTCTGATAGAGTGTGAATTTATTTGGGATAGTCGAATTACCATTAAAAATAGACATTGGACCACAACCAATATCAGCGGCACCAATATTTTCCCCGTTCTCACCAGTACCGGCACAAGGAGAGTTTTCAGCTATAGTATAATCGCCACTATCTGGATTGCAGAAAAGAGGATTGGCATCAATATTTCCCTCGCCCCAATTAAGTATTGCAAGTGAATCTACATATATTGAATCAATACCATCTTGAACGTCGGAAAAATTTACAGTGAGAACTCCGGCAACACCCTCCCACGATACTACGTTGATCGGTTCTGGGAAATTTCCCCAGAAAATAGAATTCGTTAGTGTTGCAATGCCACCACCGCCAATGTTTAGACCGGATGCCAGGTCAGCGTCGTTATCTGCAAACGTGCAATTAATAAAATCAACATTCGCATTGACTACCATAACTGCACCATTCTTATTGTATTCATCAATCCCTAATGATGAAATATTTTCGAAAAATGAGCTGTTGGATATAATCCCTGTAATATCAGAGCCTAACCATAATGCCGAAGTATGTCTATTGACTTGATTACCAGTAAAATCACAATTGTTTATTTGAAAATTTGTATTGAGACCATCAATACGGATTCCCCCTCTGCTATCAGCCATATTATTAATGAAAGCACAGTTTTCAATTGTTATTACTAATCCGGATGAATCCTCATAACCAGTTTGAAAATTCGCCCCGCCAGCACTCCCATTTGCTATATTGTTGTCAAATATACAATTTGTGATTACAACATTGTAAGTGGCAGTGGAATCAAGCTGTCGATATTGGAGTCCTCCTCCACTGCCCCAATCGGAGTTTGTAGCTTGATTATTTGCGAAAACACAATTATCTATTTCAATGTTGGATGTTTCCACCGACATTCCTCCACCGCTCCGATCTGTATTACCATTGACAATCGAAAAACCAGATAAGCTTAAATTGCAGTTTTCAATTTCTATAACTCTATCTAATTGACTTCCATCAATTATACAATGCTCAGGACCATTAGTGCTGCTAATTGTCAAATCTTTTCCATAGATATACAAATTTTCGAAATAGGTGCCATCATCTATAATTAGTGTGTCCGTAGCATATGCCATTTCAATGCCCCATTGAATCGAAGCATACGGATATTCCACGGAACCATTACCTGTTGAATCATTACCGGATTGCGAAACATAAACCGTTGTTGTGGTATGATCGATTACAACTATACTTTCGCTCCAGTGTGCCCAATCTTCTGCCGTCCAGCCGTAAGGATCGGTTATCATACGTAGAGTTATTTCACTATCGTACCAGGGGATAAGATCGTATTCAAAGTATCTCCAGTAGTCACTGTCTTCAACCAATGAATCAAGAATAGTTGAATAAGTATTACCTTCTTTTATTTGAACAATAAACCTTACACTTCCGTAATTATATACTTGACCATCTGCTAATCCATAATAGGATGAAATGCTTATTGATTGATTAATTGTGTATTCAGCAACAGTCGCACTGACCTGCCCTTCATAATCAGGATGTGCAAAAATTGAATTTTTCTGTACCCCACCCGATGAAGTACTTCTCCTATCAAAACTGCCCCAACTTTGATTAGGTTCCTGCCATCCATCGGGATTTGTGATGTAATAGACGTCAATATTTGTCCAATTGGTGTCCGTTGCGGAATAGACAGTAGCTTGAAATATATTTGCTCGTAGATCGTAGGAAATTTCAACTGCTCGTGATAAACTAATAACCATTAATCCAAAAGATATCAGCTTTACTATTCTTTTCATGCTATTGTCCTTTCATTTAATCTTTATAATTGCTATGCCTTCTAATGGCGGAGTTGAGCGGAATGGCTGGAGCG
>JABMQW010000155.1 GCA_013203115.1 Fidelibacterota bacterium | reverse complement strand
GTGACCGGAGTTTCCAGGTTATAACAAGCGGCACCTCGAAGAGGACTTCCGATAATAATTTTATCATTATCATTGAGTTCGTCTTCGTTTATTATTTCTTTAATGGGTGTTCCGAGTCTTACTTTATAGTTATTTATCCCGCTTTTGGTATTAACAGTAACCAGTTTATAAATCGCAGGCTTGCCTTCCTTTAAAATTGTCAGGGCTGAAATCAGTTTTTCAATTTTTATGAAGGCCGGTTTTCCTGAAGAATCCTGCTCGGCAACCTGCTGTGCTAACAGTTCCGGCAGACCTTTGGGGTACTGCGCTTTAACCAGCATTAGCTCGGCCACATCACCGACTGCTGCGGAACCCAGTTCATAAGCTTCTTCAGGAATGGCTAAAACCACTCGCTCGGCAGAGGTCAGATATTTTATTAACTTGAAACCTTCATTAAGTTCAGCTTTGTGTGCTTTCAGAACTTGCTGATACACCAATGAAATTGGATCGGGGTCAACAGCGCTGACAATAACCGTATCAACTGCAGCCATATTCTCGCTGATACCGAGGTTAGCCCGGTTTAATAATTTCAATAATTCAGAAGGCGTTTTTCCCAGAAAATCGGGCTCCTCTTTTATCTCTTTGTCAAACTCATCATCCTCAACTTCAACCCTTAAGACAGTATAATCGTCATCAGGGAACGACATGGAATCGATGCTTGTAACGAAGCCGGTTACACTGGAGTATAGTCCCGGATATAACAATTGGCCAGTGATCAGGCGCTGACCGGTTTTAATCCGCAATTTATCCCTGTCCCCTAATCCCTTTAAGGGCAGGATAACTTCCTTTGGCTCCGGAGCTTCGATTATTTGCAGTTCATTGTGATTGAGAGATAATTGATCCATCTTATTCATCCAATTCCCACTATTGTTCATGGCAAATTTCACAATCGTCACCACCATCGTCGTGACATTCGATACAATTAGCACCTATGCAACTGCTATGAATATCCGCATCCTCACAGATTGATTCATATTGTGTGTTGTCATGACAGCGCTTACAACTCATTGGGTAGGTACCGGCCAGATCCTCTTGATAATCATGATGGCAGGCTTCGCAGCCTAAATCATATTCATCCGGAGAAGCATGGATGTAATGATCAAATACAACCAATCCTTCATCGGTATCAAATTCAATCGTTTCCGGCTCTACCGGTTGTACGAAGTTTTTATCGTTATGACAAAAATTACAGCCTACGGAACCGCTGACATGACAACTCATGCAATTCTCTCCGATACAACGTTTATGAACGTTTACCTCGGCACAGACAGCTAGATTGTTGCGGTCATAGTGACAACTGCGACAGTTCATTTGATCCTGCTTATCAGCGTCAATATCGTAGTCATGATGACAGTCAGCACAATCGATTTCATAAATATTGATATGAGTTGTATGATTAAATATGACTCCGCCACCTTTGGTTGTAAAAGCAACTCTGACTGGTTCTTCAGGGGTATCGAAAGTATAGCCCCAGAAGGCAATGATTATAAATACTACCACTACTGCGTAAAAATAAATCTTCTTATTAGTAAAAGTTAAATTGTTAACTTTTTCCATTCGCTCGCTCATCTTTTAATTGAAATTTCTGAAAATAACTTGAAATTAAATTTTATTCCGGACTGACTAATTATAGCGTTCGGATAAGAATAAATCTATAAATCTGATTCGATTTTTATCGTATAAGTAGGAATTAGTCATATTTTATTCATTCTCAGGATTGAAGAAGTGGTCAGTCAATTAATTTGTTCTCAGCAATATTACTAGGAAGTAGATTGGACACTTACGATTACACATTTAGAATACCTGCTAATCATTCCGTATTTCATCAGTTTTAAATGCACAGTATCACACGTTTCATCCAGGCTCCAACAAATCCTTTAATTAACTGTTATTAGAAAGCTGTCGTCGTAAAAAGAATGGCGTAAACCGGATGATTGATTTGCGCCATACGAAGATTATTTTGTTGTGTATTTTTCCAGTAATTCTTTCCGCATTTCAGTGGGTATCGGATGTGTATATTCACCTATCCGCTCCGCAAACTTGAATTCTTTGTAGGTCGGGCTTTTCTTGTTATGACAAGCTATACAAACCTGCTCATTTGGTTCCCAAAGACCAACTGTTTTTCCTTCAACTGCATCGGTAAATATGGCTTTCATGGTTTTGGTCGATTTGAATTTACTGCCCGGACCGTGACAGGATTCACAACCCACGGCTTGTAGATTGGACATTAAGATAACATCCTTAGTCGGTTTGCCCTTTTCGGTTTTCTGAGCCCAGAATTCCGCATCTTTAACTTCATAACCACCATTGCCAAATCCGGTGGAATGACAAATCAGGCATTCAGCCGATTCATACGCAGGAACTTTTAAGCCCATTTCTTTGGCGATCTTAGCTGACTCTTCATTTTTCAGCGTTTCAAAAGCATTGGCGTGGGCACTGCCCTGCCATTGCTTTAACTGAGCGCCTTTGGCTTCTTTTTTATGACACATACTACATTTTTTAACGCCGATATAATCAAAACTTTGCCCATATATGAATCCGGTAACCATAAGTAAAACTATGACCTTCTTCATTTATCTATCCTCCGCTAAGTGGTTTTTGAATGCATTGTAATGAGATTTTTTTAGCTGCCATTGGATGACAATTAACGCATAAATGCCCGGTGCTACCAACCGCTTTATCGGAACTGTGACAACTCGAGCAATACGAATTGCTAACAGTGCCGGCCTCAGTCCCATGGAATTGAATATTCGTCGTATCAGTCATCCAAATTGACCAGGCTGGATGTCCACTGGGGCCGCCTTCGTGACACTGATAACAGGATACTCCGCTGGAACCGCCGAAGTAATCATTTTTTTCAACACCGCCATGACAGGCCTGACAACCTCCAATTCCCGCCCCCTGAATCTTAGCAATATGGGAGTTATCACTACCGGGATTTAACCAGTCGTCCGGGTGCGTCGATGTTATTTGTTCTTCAGAACAGCCACAGATTAACCAACCTACCGTAAGTAAAAGAATAATATGTTTCATGGTATTAATCATAATGTCATAAACTCCCATGACATCTACTACAAGTGCGATCAGTTGCAGGTTGATGACAAGCCAGACAGATTTCAGGATCATTCATGGCATTGTCAGCATGTAAACCGCCGGTACCGCTGCCAGGTTGGGTCCAATTCGGTAAATTATGATCCATCGGCATTACCAGATTCTGCTTATGGCAGGACCGGCAATCACTAACATTATTATGGCATACGGCACAATCCGCCAGACCGGCATAGGCTTCCAGACCATGCATCAGCAAAAAACCGGCCGGGTGGACTTTGGGTTCAACTTCCTGGACCTGGTGGCAGGCATCGCAGGCCGCTTGTTGATGACAAAGATTACAGTTGCTTTGAGTCTGATGGGTCACTTCGGCAGCATGCAGCCAGGCCCATTCAATCGTATGGGAAGTGGGAAGACTCTGTTCATGACAGGATCGACAGTCATGCTCCTGCCAGATAGCCGGTAATTCACTGCCGTCGTCTTCCGCTACCCCTGGATGGCAGCTCGAACAAACCAAATCACCGGCCAGATGATATTGATGGGAAAAGGTCATTCCTGAAAGGGGTTGGGATTCAGAAAACGGTAACGGGTCTTCGGTATCGGCATGACAGGCTTCACAATCTTCCGTGGCTGTATCGCCGTCGTGGCATTCCAGACAGGAATCTTTTTCAGGTAATAATCTAATTGCCAGGTCGGTAGCATCGGCAACTATTCCATGACAATCTTCGCAGGACAGTTCCATATCCTCTATATGAAACTGGTGAGGAAATATAATACGGTCCTGGGCAACTGTGAAATTGATTAAAATAACCAGCAAAGTTACTATGTTAAATCGCCACATTGATCACCAGCCCCCCCCTGCCATCATATTTGAAATAAGGACTTTTATAATAACGGGTGAAAAACCGCATCGATATCTTATCCGCAGGCTGCCAGGCGATCCACCAATAACCACCCACCGAATAAGTCGGTTCAATAATATCACCATAACTAAGTGTATTCAGCGCTAAGCTGCCACCGGCATTAAGATTTGTAGTTAATGAATGTTTGGCTCCGATGCTGGTCCCGAGCAGAGTTTTATCGCCCTGAGTGCTTATAATTGTTGTTATGGAATAAACATCGAATAGGACCGTACTGCGCAGATAACTGACTCCATCCTCATTCAAGCGATGATTGAACTGATTCCATACTATTAGATCCTGCCCAACGCGCGTGGTCAAACCCAGATTGACCACCGGGCTGGGGTTGTAGCTCGTGTCTACCCAGTGATAGGGTTCACCGATCAGGAAACGCTTCTGGCGCAGGCCAAGAGTTAAAACATTATTGCCAAATCTTTTGGCTAATTTTATTTTACCATGATAAATCTGCCCGGTACTGATTGACCAGGCTAGAGTACTGGTAAACCGAATATCTAAAAATATTTTTTTACTGGTACTGCCCCCAATATATGAATTGGATTCTTCCCCATCCATTTCCATCCAGTAGGCCAGATCCGCATTATTGCCGATCCGCCCGGTACTCCAGGAAGTAAGAATAAAAATTTTATCGGTGAATGAAGTGTCGCTGAAATCGGTGACCGCATTAAAACCGCCCAGGAACCGCAGGGCACCAAATTTGCTGGTTGACAAGGTATAATCGACGCCATCGACGCGGGCATTGGACAAACGACTCCAGTGGGCAATCCGTCCTATACGAAGAGCATGACGCCCCAGATCAAGTTTAGTGGTTAGATTATATATTCGCAACGGATTGGGCAGACTCCCGGTCTCCGACCCGTATTCAAACTGTGATTCAACCGAAAAGCGTCGGCCGAAATGCTGTGCATAGTTTACCACCGAGTTCCAGTAGGTGGATTCTTCATATTCCAGCATACCAACCCGTGGAGTCACGGCGGTTGCCGAAATATTTACTACTGGTTTGCTGCCAAATAATATTCCGGTTAAAAAAAATGGAAAACATAAGCTCACTAAGGCGATACGAATGCTATTGAATTTTATTTCCTTCATGTCAGTTTGTCTTCCATTAAAGTGGGTGACCCTACTTAACAGACTGTAGAGCCACCCAATAGAATTCGAATTAATCAATTCATTTGATTAATGAGTCCTAATTACCATGCATCCAGTTTCAGGGACCTGTTTCATAATCGTAATTCATTGAAGCAGACCATTTTTTAGCTTCAGCAAGATCATCGTAGATCATTGAATTCACACCAAACTTCAGACTTTTGGCATCATAACCTAATACGGTTAACCAGGCTGTGACCAGGGCAGAGGTTTGTCCGGTCCAGCAGTAGGGTACATTCACGCCATCCGGGTCGACAACACCAAGACCGGCTTCAATACCCAGAGTACCGGGGGTAACCTGGTAAGCGTCAGTAACGTGACCATAGGTTGTCCAGTCGGCTTCAGCCCATTAATTGATCACGTTATAATCAGTATAGTTCTCCAGAACTCCCGCTCCGGCGACGCCCAGGAATCCACCAGTCAACATTGCTTCGACACTAGCAGCGAGGATAGCAGCGCCGTCTTCTTCTCCGGTATCAAGTGTCGGAAAACCGTAACTAGGCAGTGCCGGAGGAGTGGATTCGACCCACCCCGAACTGAAATCCACACTAGCATTTCCGGTATTTGCAGTCCAGCTATCAAAATCGCTGTTCCAACCGCTCATCCCGAACTTCAGGTTCATAACGTTCGCGTAACCACTCAGACGCAGAGCGACATTGGCAAATCCGGCGGCTTGCCCCGTATAGCATACGACCAGAATCGGGTCCGTTACGTTGTAATTTGCATCAACGTAATCCACTACATCCGCCAGGGCTACTTTATGAGCGCCGGCAATATGTCCATCTTCGAAATCAACCGTACCATTATTGTTGTTATCTGAAGTACGTAAATCAAGAATGAAATAATTCGCAGGAACGGCATTAGATACTGCTTCGGCTGATGTAATCCAGTCAACGATCAGATCCGGTAAATCCAAATCATTCTCAACCATATAATCAGTCATTACTTCAAACTCGTTCACATCTTCATCTTCATCACATCCGAAACAAAAGAATAAGATTGATATTCCAAGCAACAGTACAATCAGTTTACTGATTTTCATTTTCATTTCCTTATTATTAGTAATTAATAGCGTAGCCAGCCAGATGGCAGATCATCATCTACGACCACCGGCAGGTTGGCTTTGACTTCTTCGGTATAGGCAGAATCGATAAAACTTTGCCACAGGAATCGTTTTCTATTTAATTCTGCTTTGGCTCCTTCTAAGTGGCAATTCTCGCTACAGGAAGCACCGCCGGTAGTATCGGTCTGGGCGGTGAACCTTCTAATATTGTGTGGACTGGTGTATTCCCAGGTGGGACGCGCACCGTATTCGGCTAGTGTAGCATGCCCCCAGGGTTCGTACGAATCCACTGAAACCGGTATATGGCGGACTACAATCCATTTGCCATCATGCAAGTCCATATCATAATTGTATCCGATTCGGAATTCAGGATATTCCGAATAACCTTTGTCTCCAGTGTGGACGTCTGTATCACCGACTTGAGCATAGCCTTCCTGCCATTCTCCGTTAGTATGGCAACTGTTACAATTGTAATATGGCTGTGAATGACAAACAAAACAGCTCAGTCCATCGCCGCTGCCGGGCCAGTGCTCTGAATGATAGTTGTTACTGGTAGCTTCAGCGCCGTGGCAACCACTACAGGTTGGATAACCATCCATATCAACCATATGATAACGCGTTGCATAACTTGAAGCATCGGCATGCATATCTTCTTTATGACAGTCCCAGCATTTCTTACCCTGCAAATAATGTACATCCGGTTTATTGCCGGTCAAACTTCCCTTGAAATCAACACTGATGCGGGTACCATGACAGGCCATGCAATTGTTAGTCTGGTCCGGTGTAGCGCTAAATCTATGGCTATTGATAAAACCGCCGTGGACACTGTTGGGTCGGCTCACATGACACTGCCCGCAGGTAGTGTGGCAACTGGTGCAATCACCGTCGAAACCGTCGGTAAGGGCTACCGGACAACTATCAAAATCATTATGATCAACGGCCGCTCCCAGTTCGCGCTGCGCGATTGCAGTACGTTCGCCCCAGGCCATGCTATGCATACTGTTCTTATTAGACTCAACTTTCGCAGCATGGCAGGGATTGCAATTCTGTTCGGGATTTAAAGAAGGATCTTTAATAAATGTTGTCGAATCGTGCGCTTCATAAAATCCATTGATATAGCTGGCCGGTTCCGTACCACCATGGCAATTAACACAGCCAATTAAGGCGTGGGTTTGATCGATACCGGCAAACGATTGAACGGAACCTTTTAATTCAATCAATACTTTTTCCCAGGGCTCCAACGGAGTCACTTCACCGCCTCAGCCACCGCCGCCACCAGTGGTAGTTTCGGTATGGGCATATTTTTTCAGCGCCGCTTCGTTGGTGTGGCAACCTTCACAGGTATTGGGATCGGAACCAGTCACAGTTTCCAATCCCGGATCGCAAGCCCAAAATGCTACCATTTGCAAACCTACAATGAGGCTGATTCCAAGCGTGGTATTTTTCATCACAATTAATTTTTTACTGATAAATAGATTTCATTCAGTTTACCTGCCTTACAGGCCGTACGGTAAACCGTGCATTTCTGACATTCATCCATATCACAGGATTTGGAACCGTGTTCAAGCAACGACCAGCAGACTATTTCACCGTTCATATAGGCCGGGCAATTGGAGCGTTCCTCCTGCGTACATGGTTTTAAATCCCAGCACGGTATCAAGGCGAGTAAAAGTCTGACTCCAGCAAAATTTAATTTTTGCTTTGTGATCTGCCATCGGAAGTATCGAATCCAGTCCAGATCTTTCTGGGAGTACAACCGGCGATTGGTACGGGTTTTATACGGAAGTATCAGACTCGCGCGCTCGTAAAGACGCAGAGTCTCCGGCGATATACCCAGCTTTTTCGCAGCAACACCGATCGATATTACTGGTTCATACTGGTCGGTTTCTGATGGCAAGTTCAATGGCATTTAGTATAAAACCTGTATTGTATTGTTTAAAAATTAAAAGTACCCTTTAACATTATGCAAGATAATTGGATACACTTATCCTGTTTTTTTGCCATATTTCAGATCAATATGTCGTAAATTTACTTGACGGTCGTGCAATAGCGGTTCTATTTTGAACATGTCAATAAAATCCGGATAATAATGCTATACTCAAAATCAGCGGAATATGCCATTCAGGCCATGATTTATCTGGCCGAGAAAAATTCACCCAGACCGGTAATGATCAGTGAAATTGCAACAGCCTACAATATTCCACAACAGTTTTTAGCCAAAATCGCCCAGATCCTGGTTCGGCACCGTTTAATAATTGCCATCCGTGGCCGTAATGGTGGAGTTAAGCTAGAACGATCGGCTAAACAGATATATCTTAATCAGGTAGTACAAGCGGTTGATGGCCCCCCACCGGAACAGGAACAATGTGTAATTGGCCTGGATTACTGCTCTGATGAACAGCCCTGCCCGTTGCATAATGAATGGTCGGTTATTCGCGAACAGATCAATAAAATGCTGGAAACTGAAAATCTTGAGCATCTGGCTAAACGGGTTATTGAAAAACGATCCGCCATGCGCAAATTAGGAATTGATGATCTGGTCGGAGCAATAAAAAAGGACTGATCGAAATCGAACCGCTATGGAACCAAGTTTTAAAATAAAAAAGATACTGGTGAGCACCGATTTTTCAGGCTATTCCAGGGTTGCCTTCCCGAAAGCGATCGCCCTGGCCCGGAAATTCGAGGCTTCAATTTCATTGCTGCATGTGATTCAACCGGTAATTACCCCTTCGGAATATACCTGGGGTGTACAACCGGTGGAATTGCAGCGGGAACATGAACAGCATTGTCATTCGGCCATTAAAAAACTGATCAGTGAACAATTTCCGGCTGACTTGAAAGTAGCTGGACACATTCTGCACGGAATACCATTTAAGGAAATCATTAATTTCAGCCGGGATGAAAAGATCGACTTGATCGTTATCTCCACACACGGATTGAGTGGAATCAGTCATATCATTTTTGGCAGCACCGCCGAAAAAATTGTCCGTAAATCAGTTTGCCCGGTACTGGTTGTACGCGATCCCGCCCACAAATTTGAGATGCCATAAAATATCCCCAATGTTGATTTCGCGTTCTTCCGAATATGCAATTGAACTTGTACTATATTTGATAAATCAGAATTCCGATACTTTCATACCCCTGCACCAAATCGCAAAGGACACCAACTTGTCTTATCATTTTCTGGGAAAAATATCGCAAATCCTGGTAAAAAATGATTTATTAAAAACCTACCGTGGTCCAAATGGAGGCGTTACCCTAAACAGGCTTCCATCTGAAATATCGTTATATGATGTAGTCAGTGCAGTTGAAGGTGATGCCTTCCTTGATCAATGTATGCTTCGGCCGCAAAGATGTTCTGACGACTCACCCTGTCAGATACATCCGGTGTGGGCTAATATCAGAACCGATATTCAAAATGTTTTTCATAACGTAACATTGGATACTTTTACTCGGAACGACACTGAATTATAGCCATTAATTATCCGACCTTTTCGGTTTTTAATATCCATAAACTCAAATTTTATTCTTCATTTATAGCTTAGTTAATATTAACAAAAAGGAGCCTAACATGCAGGTGTTCGGTAAAGAGCTAAAATTAGCAACTGAGGGATTTTCTGATATCGTAAATATTACCAATGATGTTCAACAAATCATAACCGAGTCGAGTATCAGAAATGGATTAGTAAACATTTTTCCCATTGGATCGACCGCTTCGATTACAACAATTGAATTCGAGCCGGCCCTGGTGGCTGATATGCAGGAATTACTGGAAAAATTTGCTTCACGCAGTATGACATCGCGGCATTCACAAACCTGGGGCGATGACAACGGATTCTCACATCTGCGGGCCAGTTTTATGGGACCAGGGATCACCATCCCTGTTGCCGATGGGCATCCAATTCTGGGCACCTGGCAACAGGTTGTGGTAATCGATCATGATAACCGGCACCGGTCACGGCGTATATTTATCCAGGTAATGGGTGAATGAACTAAACCCTGAGTGCGTCAATACCTATTGAATAATAAATAGTAACAACTCAATCCTGGCACTTTTATCTTTAAACTTACATGTACCGGGGATGGGACTCGAACCCACACAACCAGAGGTTACCAGATCCTAAATCTGACGCGTCTACCAGTTCCGCCACCCCGGTAATTAATAATTAAGAAGCAATAAAAAGCACCGGAAGTTATAACATCTTTAACTTCCCCAAAATAGAAAGGGCAAGTACTAAACTTGCCCTTTTAGATTTATCCGCTTTCGGCGTTTATTTAAGCAGAATCATTTTCCTGGTGGCGATATTCTTATTGGCCTGTATCCGATAGAGGTATACACCGGCGCCAACCATCCGACCAAACTGGTCTGTTCCATCCCAGGTAATTTCCATTTGACCTGGTTGTTGCACTCCATTAACTAATGTCCGGACTTCACGACCCAACATATCATAAATGGTGAGCTTGACCTGTGATACCTCACTCAGGTCGTAGCGGATGCGCGTAACCGGGTTGAACGGATTGGGATAATTGGCGTGGAGGGCAAATTTCTCCGGTACAACCGGTTGTTCATCAATAGCGACCACTGGTGAGAACATCAAATAACCGGAACTCATCGAATTCAACGCCTGGAAGTTCTGATCGGCTGCTAATGTTTCTGTGATCATGACCATCAGGGGTTCATTGGCAGGATAGTTCGGATTAACTTCAAAATTTACCCTGAGAATCCCGGCCATCGTTGGTGCAATCCCAGTAGATAGCTCAAATGCAGAAATATGCACAGTTCCATCACCTACCTCGCCGGAACTGCCATCGATTATGCCCGATGAGAAAGGTCCGCCTGGGATTGTCGAAATGTCAGTAACAGTCAGATAATCCGGCAGATCGATAATATCTAATTCCAGCGCATACACAGCCACCTGGTTCTGGATAAAAATATCAAATGAACCTGTTAAATCATTTGCAACATGGACCAGATTTTCTACCGAATAGATCGCATCGGGATACCCAACACTGACTGCGTTGGTATGCGTTTCTGTGTATAGCTGGATTCCATTAAAGTCGGCTAACACTAAATCAATCGCGGTGATATCAACCACGGTACCCCAATCAAGGGGATCAGCGGAAACCGCGAAAGTAATATCGGCAATATGATGCATTCCAGGCTCAATGGGACTATTCAGTGTACCATCGTATCCCACGACCGTGAAGGCACCACCAGAATCGTTACCACCAATGGTCCAGTTGCTTAAATCTACTTCTCCGGTTGCTGTGATTGTCATTCCCACTAACAGATTAGGAGCGTCAACTAAGGTAAACTGGAAAGCATGTATATTCTGGGTATTATGCAGCATAAAGGAGACCGTGGCAGTTCCGATACCTACGGCGCCACTGACGATTACTGTCTGGGTTTCAACGGTTACTTCGAACGTCGCCCCTGTCTGTGTCCACGGCATAACGTTATTCATTACATCCCAGATGGTCGCAGTCACAATATTCAGATCGACAACGGCAGGTTCGGGAGCGGCAGCCAACACAACCAGACGACAGATCGGATCACTACCCGGTGCGATTGTATTTGAGAAGCTCAATCCCGTAATCGATGTTTTTCCATCGGGGAGTTCCACTGCATCCAATGTAAAACCATTGGTTCGTGGCGTTGGTAATACATCGACGGCAATTAAATAATCGGGTATATCAGCAATTTCCAGGAAGAAGAAACTCACATCGGATTCATTATTCAGGAAAATATCCAGGGTATCGGTTTGACCTGTCAGAGCCAACCCGCCGGAAATTTCCAGTTCAACCCATTCCACTGGCACTCCCAGGTCCTCATTAGAGGGACCTGATTCACCCATGGCACCGTAATCCCCGGTTACCACGTAAAAATAGGTCAGTCCATTGGTCACATCATTATCATCATAGGTCAACAGAGTATAAGGTACCGTAGCAATTAAATTGCCGGGAATAACTTCAACTGGTGAAGTCAGGGAGCGATACATATTGTAACCAGTCAGATCCCGGGTAGTACGGGATGAGTTACGAATTACTATCTGAGTATTGCTTTCAGATTCAGAGTTAGGAATGGCTAATCCAGCTTCATCCTTTTTACAGATATCATCAAACACCATCTCACGGGCACCGGTTTCATAACTGTAGATTCGGCCAGCACTATTGGTAATCAAAATATCATCGATGAACCAGATATACCACAAGCCCCCACCATCACCATCAATGGCCTGCCAGGCAATCTGAACATTCTGCCCGGAATAATCACTCAGATCAATAACATAGGGATAACTCCACATATTCATGTCATTCAAAGTCAGGGTACTGAGATCAAGTAATTCGTCCCAGTTAGTACCACCGTCGGTTGTAATCTTGACATAGTAATGATCACTATAGGTTGATCCTTCATATCCATATGACCAGAAGGTCAGTTCCATATTGCCACCCAGCGCAATCTCAGGAGTAATCAGCCATTCATCTTGATGATCATAGGACCACCACAGGCCGGCGTTATAGGCACCTGAGTGCACTCCAATCGGCGGGCTACCGGCAGTACCATCAGTCTGGGACCAGAATCCGGCAGTAGGACCGGAAGCGTCAGTACAGGTCTGGATCTGGGTCCAGTCTTCCGGTGGAAATTCAGCGCCTTCAAAACCCTCACCCAGCGTATCTCCAGGTATATCCCAAACCGGTGGAGCCCAGGCTAGTGGTACATGTCCGTCTAATCCACTGGTAGCAACCAGATTGGTCGGTGGTTCAAGATATCCGGGATACACAGCAATAATTCCCGGTGTAATCCCCGCTATCCAGTATAATCCACCAAGATCGTCTGTAATCGCCGCATCAACCATATCAATCACAACATCAAAGGCATATGCTGTTGGATTGATTAAAAATCTAACATTCAGAATCGAACCGGTTCCGGCAGCAATCGACTGGTTGTCACCACTAAACAGTATTACCCGTTCACCGGTACCAACAGGGGATGTCGAAACGGTAAATCCGTCCGTACGGACAGTAGTCCAGACCGAATCAACGCTAACATAATCAGGTAAATCCAGCAGATCAAATTGAACACCACCAACCACATCCGGGTTTTCCAGATCGATAGCCAATGTCACCATTTCATTAATATCACCATCTCCCTCATTCATGCTGAGGGAAACAACACTTCCGATGGAAATGGAACCATCAATGGCGTTAACTGTGAGGATACCTCCAACAGTATCGCTAACAATAGGGGAAAACATTTCCAATCCAATCACGGCCGAAGCTATACCGGTGCCATCATAGAGCAACCAGAGGACTGTATCTCCAGCGGCTGGGAGAGCTTCAACTGCGCCGGCGTTAAAGAGAATAACACGATTAGTATCGCCGGTTAGAGAACTGAAATCAGCGCTAAAATCCGCTACATCAGCACCAGGGAAGACGTCCAATAGTTCAGTCAGGGCAGGATTTGCTACAAGATCAAACTGAATCCCCGCCACCGCTTCTGAGAGACTAGTCAAGGTTACTGGTACTAACAGGCTGTCAGCGTAGGCTGGGTAGTTAACTTCGCCGATATCCAGTATTACGTCTGTTTGTGCAATCAGCGGAATAGTTAATAATGATACTATCAGGGTAATTAACGAGTATTTCCTTACGGATTTCATAGACTCCTCCGGGATATTGAAATTCTATTTTGACGTTTAATCATCCACTTTTATCTTGTATTGCCGCCCCTGTAAGTTCTACCAAAAACGCGGCCGCCGCCATTCGACTATCAAATCGTGGCATATTAAGACAAGTAAAAGTAAATATTTTATCACGATATTCAAGCGAATATTTCATACCAATTTAAATAAATATAATTCGACCGAATGATTAATCCGTGAGATGATAAAAAATACCAATTGGTTGTGAATTGATGGGCAATTAAAATTACTAAACTCAATCGGCCTGTGTATAACCACGGTTTAAAAAATCAGGTAATCGTTTAAACTTTATTATCTCTTTTTTGCCACTGGGTGAAATGACCGTGATTTTCTCATTCCTGCCAATTTTTTTAGCAACCTTGATTGGAGTATGGCTAGCCTGCTGTGGTCGATTTTGAGCCGCAGCAGCACCTCCGCCAGCCGCTCCCGCAAAACCCATTCCGGTTGTTTCATCATGTTTAATCTGAATATTGCGTGCCCGCTGAGTCTGTATTTGCGGCGCTTGTCCCAAACCCTGAATCTGGGTTCGGAATAATCGCTGAAGGGTATCTTTGGTTGTTTCAACCATCATGGCCGTAAACATATGAAATCCCTCGGCCTTGTATTCCAGCAATGGGTCTTTCTGTCCATAAGCCCGCAGGTTGATTCCCTCGCGCAACTGATCCATGCCATAAAGATGATCTTTCCACTTCTCATCGATCGTACGCAAAACGATAAAGCGTTCAAAAGCCCGCATGGTCGGTGCCGGAATCAAAGATTCGCGAGTAGCATAAATCCCTTCAGCCTGGTCAATTAAGTATGAATTGATCATCTCCGGGGTTGGTTCATCAAATTTATTAATATCAATATCAACCAACAGAATTGATGAAAAGTTTTGTTTCAACCGTTCCCAATCCCAGTCCAGTGGATTAACGGATATATCCTGTTGCTGCCCTAATTCATCTTCAACATAATCGGCGATCATCTCCATTATCGACTCACGGACATTATCACCCTGTAAAGCCTGGTTACGGATATCATAAACTACTTGCCGCTGCTGGTTCATTACGTTATCATATTCCAGCAGATGTTTACGAATGCTGTAGTTTCTGGCTTCGACCTTTTTCTGAGAATTACTTATGGCTCGGGTCACCATCCCAGCCGTAATAACTTCCCCCTCCTCCAACCCCAACCGATCCATGATACCAGCGACACGGTCACTGCCAAATAGACGCATCAAATCATCTTCCAGGGACAAATAGAAACGCGAAGACCCGGGATCACCCTGTCGCCCGCATCGTCCGCGCAATTGTAAATCGATTCGACGTGATTCGTGGCGTTCGGTTCCGATGATATGCAGTCCACCCACTTCAAGAACACCTTCACCAAGTTTGATATCCGTACCGCGTCCGGCCATATTGGTAGCGATAGTCACCGCCCCACTGTGCCCGGCGCGAGTCACTATCTCTGCTTCGCTCTGGTGCTGTTTGGCATTCAATACGTTGTGGGGAACGCCCCGTCGTTTAAGCATCCGGGACAGCAGCTCAGACGCGTCCACCGATATTGTACCGACCAGAGAGGGTTGCCCTCTCCGGTAACATTCGGCTATCTCATCGATCACCGCATTATATTTTTCACGTTTGGTCTTATAAATCAGATCGTCTCGATCATCACGAATAACCGTTTCATTGGTAGGAATTACGACTACATCCAGATCATAGATACCACCTAATTCCTCCGCTTCTGTTTCCGCTGTTCCGGTCATCCCGGCCAGCTTATCGTAAAGCCGGAAATAATTTTGAATTGTAATCGTCGCCAGCGTTTGCGTTTCCCGTTCAATAGTAACGTTTTCCTTGGCCTCCAACGCCTGATGTAAACCATCACTGTAGCGCCGGCCCGGCAGGATGCGTCCGGTGAATTCATCGACAATCAGTACTTTGCCGCCCTGCACAACATATTCCACATCCTTCTCATATAAAGTATAAGCTCGCAATAACTGACTGATATTATGAATACGCCCGCTACGATCGGCAAGTAATTGGTGGGCTTTTTCTTTCTCCTGCTCAATTTCAATTCCTGCTAAATCAGACCGGTTGTCAATGTCGTTCAACAATTCTCCCAAATCGGGGATGATAAACATATCCGGATCATTGGGCGAAATAGCGACTCTGCCCTTCTCGGTAATATCAATAACATGTGTTTTTTCATCAATGCCGAAAAATAATTCTTCATCCACTTCGTGCAGTTTTTTATCCCGCAAATATTCGGATTCGACATCATGGACCAGTTTTTTAGTACCGGTTTCCTGGAATATTTTCAGCAATTGTCGATGTTTCGGCATACCGCGACTGGCTTGTAACAGTTTTAGACCAGCCTCTGGTTGCTGATCTGTTTTCAGCAATATTTCGGCTTCGCTGACTAATTGCGTTACCAAACTAGTTTGCTTTCGCACCAATTGCTGAACAAGCGGTTTCAACTCCTGAAATGTCTTGTCAATTGGCGCATCAACCGAACCGGATATTATCAATGGGGTCCGCGCCTCATCGATCAAAACACTGTCGACTTCATCTACAATTGCGTAGGCATGCTGACGTTGAACCTGTTCCTCCGGTGTGAGCGACATGTTATCACGAAGATAATCAAAACCGAATTCATTGTTAGTTCCATAGGTAATGTCGCAATTATATATTTCGCGGCGTCTGGTATTATCCATAGTATTCAGAATTGAGCCAACCGTTAAGCCCAATCGACGATAAATTTCACCCATCCACTCTGAGTCACGTTGAGCAAGGTAGTCATTTACCGTTATCAAATGTACACCACGACCAGTAAGTGCATTAAGATACAGCGGCATGGCAGCAACTAAAGTTTTACCTTCCCCGGTTTTCATTTCTGTAACTATCCCGCGATGTAAGACAATCGCACCAATCAACTGCACATCATAGGGTATCATATCCCAAGTCGTATCTTGCCCAACAACTTTCCAGGACTGACCAACCATTCGCTGGCAGGTTTCCTTTACCATTGCAAATGCTTCCGGCATGAATTCATCCAGTTTAGCTTGTTCGATACGCTGGATATATTTCTTAGCTTCATCCTTGTCCATTTCGGCTGCTTCAATTTCAGCAGCTTCTCTGGTCGAAACTATTATCGAGCGTATTTCGTAGGTACGCTCTACTAAATCGGCATCGCTCTTATCAGTCAACCTGATCGTGATATTGTTTATTTCTTCAACAATCGGGAGTAAGGATTTAATAACTCTACCTGATTTGGTGCCAAAAAGTCTTGTAATTAGTGAGTTCGACATAATGTAAATATTCTATGATTTTAACCGAAATAAAATTACAACATTCACGGTTATTATATATTGTCTGTCAGGTCTTTTCCGTTTTTATTTTAGCTTTATATACGGCATCCAGGATACCATTTACGAAACTGGAACTTTCCTCAGTACTATATACTTTTGCAATCTCGATCGCCTCACTGATCGATACTTTAGGTGGAACATCATCCAGAAAATAGATTTCACTGATTGCCATCTGCAGAATCAGACGATCCAGCAGAGCGACCCGATCTAGATTCCAATTAACCAGATGATTAGAAACCTGTTCCTCACACCAATTCTTATATTTCACAGAATTGTTAAACAGGTTTGTTACGAAGCGCTGTGTATTATGATCAAAGTGTTCTCGCCTAAAAAGGTCGGCCAGGATCTTTTTGGGCAGATCATTACTTAATTCCAAGGCATAAAGAGCCTTTAGTACGCCCTCCCGGCCTTGTCGACGAGGATGGATTTTACCAAGCGTCACGTTTAATCATTGGGTTTTTTCGAGTGAGGAAAATGCTCTTTAGTTTACTCAAGCTTTCAACGCGCTGCATGGCTACTTGGTCGGCAGCCACATTGGTTGGTACATCTTCCTTGTCAGCCAGAGAAAAAATAGTCATTAAAGTGTCATAAATACCTTCGGCTTGCATAAAAGCCCGTTCACGGTTATACCGTTCCATCTCATTGGCCACATTTATCAGACCACCGGCATTGATTGCGTAATCCGGCGCATATAAAATTCCGGACTTGCGGATAGCTTGTCCATGTTTAGACTCAGATTCCAATTGGTTGTTAGCGGCGCCGGCTATGATCACAGCCTTTAGTTTTGGAATAGTATCATCATTGATGGTGGCGCCCAGAGCACAGGGAGCATAGATATCCACATCGAGACCATAGATTTCATCGATGGCGACTTCCTTTACGCCAAACTCCTTAACCACTTTTTGAAGGGTATCCTGATCAATATCAGTAGCAAATATTTCCGCCCCCTCTTCATAGAGATGCTTACAGAGATAATAACCCACATGTCCGACACCCTGAACCGATACTTTTAATCCTGAAAGATTGTCGAGTCCCAATTTATATTTTACCGCAGCTTTCATCCCCATATAGGTTCCAAAAGCGGTAACCGGGGAAGGATCACCACTACCGCCCAATGCCCGTGATATACCGGTTACATATTGAGTTTCCATGCGAACCCATTCCATATCCTTCACGCTGGTTCCCACATCCTCGGCTGTAATATAACGGCCCGCCAAACCCTCTACAAAACGACCAAAAGACCGGAATAATAATTCTGATTTTTCTTTTTTTGCATCGCCAATGATTACTGATTTTCCGCCACCCAGGTTTAAACCGGCCACGGCTGCTTTATAGCTCATTCCTCGCGACAACCGCAATACATCCCGCAGAGCATCCTTTTCTGATTTGTAATTCCACATCCGACACCCGCCTAAAGCAGGACCGATATTGGTATCATGAATTGCAATGATAGCTTTTAAACCTGAATCCGGATCATTGCAAAAGACAATCTGTTCGTGACCTTTTTCGGATAATTTCTCAAAAATTGACATTAACGCCTCCGTCCCGCTACCGGGAATTTGTTATTATCGAATTAATCATATTGCAGCCAATTGTATTACTCTTTTAATAATGCTCGCGCAATTACCAATTGCTGTATCTCTGATGTGCCCTCATAAATCTGGGTTATTTTAGCATCGCGCATTAATCGCTCAACACCATACTCACGCATGTACCCATAACCACCAAATATCTGAACACATTGAGTTGTTGCCTCCATTGCAATTTTCGAAGCAAAATATTTGGCCATTGCTCCTTCTTTGGTAAACCGTTGCTTGGCATCTTTTAAAGCGGCCGCCTGGTGGATCAGCAAACGGGCTGCATCGACATTGCAGGCCATATTCGAAATTTTATCATGGATGGCACCGAAATTTGCAATCGGTTGACCAAACTGTTCCCGCTCTTTGGAATAAACCAGTGATTTCTCCAGTGCAGCCCGGGCAATTCCCAAAGCTTGAGCGGCAATACCGATCCGGCCACCGTCCAGTGTGCTCAAAGCGATTTTGAAACCCTGTCCAACTTCTCCAATTAAATTTTCAGCCGGAATCCGGCAATTATCAAAATATATTTCACAGGTATCCGAACCGCGAATACCCAGCTTATCCTCCTTTTTACCTACCGAAAATCCAGCCCTGCTTTTTTCAACAATAAATGCGGTAATACCTTTATATCCGATCCCTTTCGTCGTCATTGCATAGACCAACACAAGATCGGAGCTAATCCCGTTGGTAACCCAATTTTTAGTACCATTCAGGATATAATAATTGCCATCTCTTTCAGCGAAGGTACGCATATTACTGGCATCGGACCCGGACTGCGGTTCGCTGAGTGAATAGGCGCCCAGTAATTCACCGGCTGCTAATCTGGGCAAATATTTCTGTTTTTGCTGATCGGTACACCAGTTTAAAAACACCTGACAGACCAATGAATTATTGACTGACATGACTACCGCTACCGAAGCATCTACACGGGCAATTTCCTCGATGGCGATAACATAGCTGATCGTGTCCATCCCGGCGCCGTTCCATTTCTCCGGGACCATCATTCCCAGGAAACCCAGTTCAGCCATCATTTTTATCTGCTCAGTTGGGAATTCCGCCTTTTCATCCCGTTCCATCACTCCCGGCGCCAGGTGCTTTTCAGCAAAATCATGAGTGGTTTGCTTTATCAGTAATTGCTCTTCCGAATAATTAAAATCCATCAGATCGTCTCCACAATTACAGCGGCCGCTTCACCACCTCCGATACACAGGGTGGCCAAACCGGTCCTAGCTCCGATCCTTTTCATAGCATGGACCAGCGTAGCTAGTATGCGAATTCCGGAAGCGCCAATCGGGTGACCAATTGCAATCGCTCCGCCCTGAATATTCACTTTATCAATTGGAAGTTTGTAATCATCAATAGCTGCCATCGCAACCGCGGCAAAAGCTTCATTTATTTCCCATAGATCAATCTGATCAGCGGTCATTCCTGCTTTATCAAGCGCTTTTTGGACAGCTTTAACCGGCGCTGTGGTAAACCACTCCGGGGCCTGGGCAGCCGAAGCCTGGGATACTATCCTGACCATCGGACTTAAACCGAATTCAAGGGCTTTTTCCTTCGACATGAGCAAGGCTGCACCAGCGCCATCATTGATTTTGGAAGCATTGGCAGCGGTTATTGTACCTTCCCTGTCAAAAGCCGGACGCAATTTTACCATTTTTTCAAAATTAGCCCGTGTTGGTTCCTCATCTATGTTGACAATCAACGGTTCACCTTTTCTCTGGGGTATTTCAACCGGAGTAATTTCAGCATCAAACCAGCCCTCGGCCTGGGCTTTATGGGCACGCTCATAGGAAGTACGGGCATATTTATCCTGCATTTCACGGGTATAATTGCGGTCATGAGCACAAATCTCGGCACAATTTCCCATATGAATATCGTTATACACGTCCCATAAACCATCGTTGACCATTCCATCAATAATCTTTCCATGTCCCATCCGGTAACCGGTACGGGCTTTGGGCAGAAGATACGGCACAAGGGACATATTTTCCATTCCACCGGCAATTATTATTTCCGCATCCCCGGTCTGAATCGCCTGGGTTGCCAGCATAACGGATTTCAAGCCTGAACCACATACTTTATTGATCGTCATGCATTCCACAAAATCAGGTAATCCGGCACCCAGTGCCGCCTGGCGGGCTGGCGCTTGCCCGGCACCGGCCGATAATACATTACCCATTATCACTTCATTTATCAAATCCTGATTCAATTGTGCTTCATCTACAACCGCTTTGATGGCGATTGAACCCAGTTTAGTCGCTGGTACGGTCGACAACATACCCAGAAATGAACCAACCGGTGTACGCTTGATCCCGGTTAAAACAACGTCGTGCAACTTCTTCATTATTCCTCTCAGACAGATTTTATCATTTAAGTTCCATAATACTAAAAGGGTCTGCTATGTTAACAGACCCTTTAATAATCAGGACAGCTATTGGAAAGGCCAACAGTCAGATTCAGAAGTAAGTGTACTAACAGAAGAACTGCGTTAAATCCCTGCAAATCAATTCCATATCGAATACAGGTAAAAAAAGTGCCGGCATGATTATCAAATACCGAGCATAATACTAACATCTCGGCCTTATTACCGGCCCTGTTGTTCAGTTTAGAATATGTCAAGGTTCGCGTTTGCAGAGTTCAATCTCTTGGTAATTAGCCGGTTAATGGAAAAATTCCATTCACCGAATACTACATCAATTTCCGTTTTGAAAATTAGTAATATTTTACACAGGAAGCAGGTATTTTTACCACAAACCGAATAATCGACGGGTCGTTGTAGGGAGTGGCGAGCAGGGAGATTGGATCGAAATTATTGCCAACCAATTAACTTGGACAGCACTGGATTAAATCTCTGGTTCATCAAGAATAACAAATCGACTAACCGGATAACGTGAAATAATAAAATCAATATAGCGTTGTAAGTTATTGTGATTTGTACCGCGTACCTTGGTTCCTGCTCGCCAAATGCTGGCTCCATATACAGCCATTCCTGTGACAGTAAGTGGAATTAGTACTTTCGGCTCGGAGCGATAGACAACACCGGCTATGATTAATCCGCTAACTGACAGCGCAGATGCAGCTGCTGAATCCCAGGCTTCAAGATAGGCAAACCCACCTCCCGGAACCAACCCGGATAGCAAAGCCAGAGCTACCCGCTTTCTGGGGACTTGACCAGCCTCATCAATAGCCTGGAATAACGGACGTAATAAGCGCGAATAATGCTTTTTATTAAATTTTGCTTCGGCTGCTTTAAATGCCTGACGTGCTTCAACCCACTCCATTCGATGTAGATGCACATAACCGCGAAATGTCAGATCAAATGGATCGCTGGCATTTTCTGTCAGGGTCAGTACAGTATCATATTGCTCTTCATTCAGAAATATAGCCACCATCTGGTACCAGGCTAACTTGCTGACTTCGGATTTCTCAGGCGATAGTTCGCGCACCTGATTAAAATAGGACAGGGCTAATTTTGTTTTACCGGTTATCTGGTAACAGCGAGCAATCCGATAGGTTATCAGCGGTTCAATACTGTCACCCGGGAAACGATACAAATACTGGAAATACCCGAGAATGGCACGATCATAAAAACCTTCCGTATAACAATACCCACAAAATGATAACAATTCATCGCGCTGAAATGAGGTATACTCCTGCCATTCTTTTTCATGCTGCTGAATAGCATAACTAGGCGTCTGGGCTGAAAGAATACCAAGTCCGCCGACTAATACCGTAAATGTTACTGTTACTATCTTTTTCATAAAAAAATTCCTCTGTCCGCCAGCTGGCGGACAGAGGACAAATATTTTCATACTATTTCTGAACCGAATTACTAGCGCAAGAACAACATTTTTTCCCGGGCAATGAATTTATCAGTTTTTAACTCGTAAAAATATACCCCGGAAGCAACCTGCTGATTGCTAGCATCTAAACCATTCCATTTGATTTCATACCTTCCAGGTGCTAATTGATCTTCAACCAAAGTGATTACAGTCTGGCCTAATAAATTGTAGATATTCAGCCGAACATCACTCACTTCCGGTATAGCAAAGTTGATCTTGGTGGAAGGGTTAAATGGGTTGGGATAATTCTGATTTAATTCAAATTCCGTGGGCAATTGTGAATCGACCAAGTAGGTGCCTAAAGTAACTTCAAAGGAAACCGGATTTAATGAATCCGGATAGGTGCAGATAACATTGCGAGGTGGATATAAAGATGTCCCCGCAAGCAGGCAATTATTAATATGGAAAGAAATACTATCCGGTAAAGATGCCAAACCATCCGGTGGTATTCCATAAGTAAGGAAAAACAGCGTTCCCACTTGTCCGTCACCGGCAGTCTGAGCCCGGTTAGTACTGTAAGCCATCACACGCACAGTATCTCCGGTATCATTGGCCAACAGGTTCATGGAACTGGATGCACCGTTCTCATCGGTGACATTTTCTAATTTCTCACCTTTTTCAATTGAACCCATTCCCGCATAAACTAACAGTCCCGGAGCATTGTGGACAAAATCCATCTGTACGCCACGGATCGGTTCATTATCTACCATGATTACCGTTAATTTGACGGTGGTATCAGATATCTCAAGCTGAGTACCAAAATCTAAACAGGCACACAATCCGGTAGCAATTAATTGTCCATAATTCGGGTTTGGCGATCCATCTCCTAATTGAATCTGCTCATCTATATGATAGGCAGAATCCGCAGGACAATCGAGCGCGTGTACCATATTCAAGGTTAAAATTATTACTAAAACAGTTTGTATTCTTTTTATCAACATTTATTGCATTACTCCGATGGATTGGATGACCAAAAGTTAATGTACCGCTTGGTCTTAATCAATTTCATTTTTATTTAATCAAAGCCATTTTAATTGTTTCTATTCGTTCGTTGGTCGAAACACGCATAAAATAAATGCCCGAGGCCATTGGGAGGGAATGCTGATTCTTACCGTTCCATACTAGTTGATGGATACCGGCCGGTAAATCACGATTAATCAATTCCGCTACCAGCCTTCCATTTAGATCATAAATCACAGCGGCAACATGATTGGCCTGCGGCAGGTGAATAGCAATTTGGGTCACAGGGTTAAATGGGTTGGGATAATTATTGCTGATGAAAAATTCGGTGGGTATTTCAAGCATTTCATTATCGCCATCGAATGCCAGAACCGCATCGGGATAGTACCCGGTTCGACGTAAAGAACCCCGGAAAATACGCCAGGTATTCTCTGTCCCTTTAGTTTCTTTGTAGTCAATTACCGCAACGGAATTGACTGTACCAATTAAAATTTCATAATCACCGTCACCATCGATATCCTGAATTGAGGGTGAACTTTCAATACTGCCGGTCACAGCAACTGGGAAATTATCGACGACTGACCCGTCAAGGTTATAAGCCAGCACCCGACCACCGGTGTGAGCACAAATTATCTCAACACTACCATCATTATTCAGATCTGCAATCGCTGGTGCCGAGGCAATGGTTTGACCCACATTAATC
>JABMQW010000154.1 GCA_013203115.1 Fidelibacterota bacterium | reverse complement strand
ATTATTTAACCAGAATTTAATCTCAAATCAAGAATTGGAGGCGGTTACTGCTGAGTTTGAATTAGCCGAAAGTCAAGTGGAACAAGCCCAGGCCGCCCTGGTAACGCGGGAGGATGAACTTTCCAAGACGCGTATTCTTTCACCTCAGTCGGGACTGGTAACAATGATCAATAAAGAAGTGGGTGAGATGGCGCTTGGTTCCATGTTCCAGGCCGATGTCCTGATGATGGTGGCCGATCTGAATCGCATGGAAGTGGTTGTTGATGTCAACGAAAATGATGTAGTTGATGTATCACTGAATGATACGGTGGAAATCGAAATCGATGCCTTCCAGGATACTTTATTCAAAGGACTTGTCAGTGAAATTGCCCATGTGGCCCAGACAATAGGAATGGGCACCCAGGAGCAGGTTACCAATTTCGAAGTGCACGTACGAATGCTGGAAACTCCTGAGCGTATCCGTCCCGGGATGAGTGCTACGGCGAATATTATTACTGATACGCGCGATAGTGTGCTGGCGATCCCGATCCAGTGTTTGACAATTCGCCAGGAAGGTTACGACAAGCCAATGCCATCGGAAAAACGGCGTGATCGCCGTTCGGGCCGGAAAAAGGCTGAACAAGCGGAAAGTGATACTTCAAATGTGGAAGCACCGGAAAAAAAGCTGGAAAAGAAGAAAATGCTGGAAATTGTGTTCGTGGTTGCTGATACTCTGGCCGGTGAAGACGTTCGACGCCACAAGCAAAAGAAAGATGTACGCTTTGCCCATATTCGACCAGTTACCGTTGGCATTTCCAGTGATACCCATTATGAGGTGCTGAATGGATTGTCCGAAGGTGAGGAAATTGTAGTTGGCAGTTATCGTGCTATAAGTAGAGAACTTAAGCATAATTCAGAGGTGGAAGTCGGTGCAGCCTTTCAATATCGAAAGCAATAAATAATGACCAAACGTAATTTGATATTGATAACAAGTCTTGTCAGCCTATTGTGATATTTGAATTGGAGGAAGCGTGGAGCAATTGATATCACTGCATGATATTTCTAGAATCTTCCAGGTGGGAATAGTGGAAGTACGGGCTTTACGGGAAGTTAACCTGGAAATCAAGCCTAATGATTATCTGTCAATTATGGGGCCATCAGGATCGGGAAAATCGACGCTAATGAATATAATCGGTTGCTTAGACACTCCTTCAGCCGGCCGCTATGAATTCGAAGGGGAACTGGTTCATGAAATGGATGATAATCAATTGGCGTCCATCAGGAACCGGAAAATCGGTTTTGTCTTTCAAACCTTCAATTTACTGCCTAAAGCCACAGCCCTGCGGAATGTGGAATTACCATTGATCTATGCTAACATACGCCGCTCGGAGCGCCAGGAAATGGCCGCAAAATCACTGTCTAAAGTTGGTCTGGCTGATCGGATGGCCCATAAACCCAATGAGCTTTCCGGCGGACAGCGCCAGCGGGTGGCAATTGCCCGTGCCCTGGTGACCAATCCATCAATAATTCTGGCTGACGAGCCTACTGGCAACCTGGATTCTAAGAGCGGTGAGGAAATTCTGAATATTTTTGACAGTCTTCAGGCCGCCGGGAATACGATTATTATTGTTACACACGAGCAGTACATCGCCGAGCATGCTCATCGCACGATTCATCTGTTTGACGGACGGATAACCGATGATATTACTAATAATAAAGCCCGGTAGTCAGCCATTGAAGATGAATAATGAATATCGATTAACGAATGCCGATTTCTGAATGCAAATGAATGTTAATACTTCAAAAATCATCATTGGATATTCGGTGTTGGATATTCAAGGTCTATAATGTTTAGTTTATTCATTGAAGATTTCCGCATTGCCCTGGAAGCCATTATCGCGAACAAAGTGCGCTCCTTCCTGACTCTGCTCGGCATTGTGATTGGTATTTTGGCAGTGACCCTCATGGGCACATTGATTTCCGGACTGGACCGCTCCTTTGATAAGAGCATGGATTTTCTGGGTCGGGATGTATTATATATCAGCAAGCATGCCTGGTTTGAAAACCGTAGTTGGTGGGAAATCCGTAATCGGCCGAATATAAAACCGGAATATGTCGATGACATCAAACGTTTCTCCCGCTATGCCAAAGCGGTGACTCCCAGTGTGTCACGACGGGTGACTGTGGTCAGGGACAAGAATAGTTTAATGGGCGTTGAGTTGGAAGCTACTACAGTCGAGTTTCTGCAAACGTCTACCGCAAATGTTGAAAAAGGCCGCTTTCTAACCCAAGGTGAAATACGCTCCGGATCGCGCGTGGCCGTTATCGGCTATGATATTGTCCAGGAATTATTTACCAATGAGGATCCCCTAGGTCAGAAAATTAAACTGGGCAATTATTCTTTCCGGGTGATCGGAGTCATGGAAAAGCAGGGTAAATTTCTGGGTATGATCAGCATGGATAATTGGGTCGGGATCCCTTTGGGGACATTCGAACGCTTGTTTTCCCGGCGCGGCTGGTCTCAGATTCTGGTGAAGGTCGACGGCGAACATATCGCTGATGCTAAAGATGAATTGACTGGTATCATGCGTCGCATTCGTGGATTGAAACCCGGGGAAGAAGATGATTTTGCCATTAACCAGCAGGACGCCTTTGGCAGTCAATATAAT
>JABMQW010000153.1 GCA_013203115.1 Fidelibacterota bacterium | reverse complement strand
TGCTGTCCTTCCCGTTGATTTATCCTGACCTGGTCATGATAGTGGCGGAAAACTTTCGTTACAAGCCCTCGCTGTTAAAGATTGCTGAGATAATCAACAAGGGGGAAATTGGGGTACCATATTCAGTATTATGGAATAATCTGTTTATGGTGGATGAAACCAATCCCTACGCTAAAACCATTTGGCGAATCAAACATAAATATTCCGGTGGATTCATTACCGATGGCGGGGTTCATAATATTGCTGCAATCCGTGACCTGTTTGGTGATATATCTTGGGGTCAGGCACTAACACACCGGATAAATCCGGCACTTGGTGAAATCGATTCCTTTAGCTTCCAATTCAAAACAATACAGGCTGTGACTGGTGTGCTGAATATTTTCCTCAGTGCTGTTGGTCAGTCCGAAAACAAGTTGATTATTCTGGGAACGACTGGTAGCTTGATTTCAGAAGATAACAAGATTACCGTGCAGCGCAGCGGACAAGCTGATCGAGCAGAAACAATCGAGGATGATGGTGGTTATCAGGGTGAGTTTGCTGATTTTCATGCCGCAATCCGCGAGAGGAGTAAACCCATTAGTACATTTGCGGAAGCTTATAGGGATCTGGAAACGATTTTATTGGCAATAAAAAAGTCCTCCTGAATCAGAAGGGCTTTTTTTCGAGGAAGACTAAATGCTCTATTTGGCGAGCAGCATCTTGATTGTATCGCTCTGATGGGACAATCGCCTATTTTATGATCAGCAGCTTGCTCGTTAACCGGCGGTCGACTGTTTGCAGTTGGTAGAAATAGGTACCACTTGATATTCCTGAAGCATCCCAAAGAATAGTATGCCGGCCAGCCGGCTGCATTTCACTAATCAGTGTAGCAACCGTCCGGCCCATTAGATCATAAACCGTCAGCCTTACCTGCGATTGCTCCGGAAGATCATATTTTATCGTCGTACCGGCGTTGAACGGATTGGGAAAATTGGGGTGCAAGGCAATGGTTAGGGGCAATGCGTCATTCTGTGTATCGTCCGTATGCACGACAACCCCGCTTTTCAAAATCCAGTCCAGCGGATCAATCTCAAACGCTTGAGTTCCCACGAATACCGAACCGGCGCCATTATTCATATCGACCAATAATGCGTCAGGGCCAACGGCCACTTCCACTGGCATGTAAAAAGGCTGATTATTAGGGGTTTCCCAGCGTAATCCCAGCTCACCATTATTCAGCGAGTAAATTAGTGTCGGCAGACCCGGTTGGCGCAGGTATAAATCAAAAAACCAGTCCAGTTCGGTGGTGCTGATATTTTCAGTTAGATCGATAAAATCCTGTGAATCGACTAGCCGGCAGTGCGTGCCGGAAGCAATCTCTTCGCTGGCTGGTGTCAAATAAGCCATACATCGGAGAAGCGTGAAAAAATCCGTATCTCCCAGCAGATAACGCAAATTGTGCAATACCAGCGCCCCTTTATGATAGATATCATGATTGTAAATCTGATCGAAAGTCTGAGAATAATCGGGCGCCAGCGGTAACCAGTTATAGGCTGTCCAGCGATTAGTGTAACTGTGATATGAATCGCGGTCATTTAAATATTCGGCACACAGCGCCTCGGCATAGGTAGCGAAACTTTCGTGAATCCAAATGTCTTTCCAATCCGCTGCAGTAACCATATTACCCCACCATTCGTGGGCTGTTTCGTGTGTCAGGATATAATCAAAACCGTAGCCGTTCAGTTGAAAATCAGCCCCCCACGATATGGCTGTTTGGTGTTCCATTCCCAGATAAGCGGTCTGGACCACACCATATTTATCGGCCTGGAAAGGATACGGGCCGAAGTAAGTTTCCATGAATTCTAGAGTCGCATTCAGTTGGGGGAACCAGGCCTGGGCTGCGGCGTAATCCTCCGGGATTGACCAGAAATAAACCGGCACAATTTCGCCGCTGATACTCGTGTAAGTCCCAGATAATTCCATAAAGGGAGCAATATTGAATGTAACATTGTAATTATTTATCGGAGTGGAAACGAACCAGTGGAAGGTCCGGGTGCCATTGTTGTTATTGACAACTTCACGCAGGCGACCGTTTGATATGCAGAGCAGTGACTCGGGCACTGTGAAATGGAGGGCCACCGAATCCGGCTCATCGGAGGGGTGATCCTTGCAGGGCCACCAGATGTCGGCGCCTTCGCCTTCGCAGGATACGCCGTACCAGGGTTGACCGGAGGGAGTAACCGACCAGTTGAAACCGCCTCCCCAGGGGGGATTGGCGGCCACGTGGGGCTGGCCGTGATAAGCGATTGAGACGGTGAGAGAATCCCCGGGAATTAAAGTATCCGGCAGAGAAATCCATAGTTTGGAACCCTGCCAGGTATGGGTTAGCGGCGTGTCCGGCAAGCTTTGAATTGAATCAATACTGAACAGTGGATCAAGATCGAGGACCAGATGACCCGTGGGTGAAATAATACTGGCTATCAGGGCCAAAGATCCGGAAATTGATTGATCAGCCGGATCAAAGGTTATATCAAGATCGTAATAGATAATGTCATAAGCCGCCTGCTCGGCCATTAGGGGCCCACCGGAATCGTAGACATCCACCTGGGCGAAAATACAAATATTAAACACCAATACGCCGGTTGTTAGACGCCTGATAGCTGCAATAACGCCGGATATGTTCCTTGAATTCATGAAAAAATATATAGCCGGAAGTTGATTGATACTACAATTGAAAATCCTGGTTGGCAATGCAAGGTCTTTCATGGTCAATTGGACAGACGGGTATATCCATTTATCGGCCCGGAGCTGTAATTTCGTAGCCGATGATGAATTCAGCCAAGACACTATCTCGTTTACAGCGTGCCCGTGATTTGGGAATAAGGATTGGTGGCCTGTCACCAGGCCCCCTGAATGCTATTACCGATGTATCCGGTGTCAAGGTTGGCCAGGTTACCTTAATCGAGGGTAGTGATATTAGAACTGGTGTAACGGCAATTATCCCCCATCCCGGAAATCTGTATCAGGAGAAAGTCCCGGCGGCGATTGCGATTGGCAATGGATATGGTAAACTGATTGGTTATACACAAGTGGAAGAATTGGGTGAACTGGAAACGCCACTTGTTTTAACCAATACCCTAAGCGCGCCGGTAGCGGCTGAAGCATTAATTGATTATACTTTGAATCAGCCGGGAAATGAGAACGTAATTTCCGTTAATCCGGTCGTTGGTGAAACCAATGACGGAGTATTAAATGATATCCGCGCCTGCTTCATTCAAAAGAGTCATGTTCTAAAAGCGCTGGGTAAGGCAAAGTCAGGACCCGTGGATGAAGGCACAGTCGGTGCTGGTACGGGAACGATCTGTCTGGGCTATAAAGGTGGTATTGGCTCTTCAGCGCGTATAGTCGGCATTGGTTCTGATGAATATACTCTTGGTGTGCTGGTGCAGACTAATTTTGGCGGACAGTTACGAATTAACCGCGATCCTGTAGGCCGGAACTTTGAGCCATCTGATTCTGAAAATGATACTGGTTCATGTATGATTGTAGTAGCGACGGATGCCCCTCTTTCAGCCCATAATCTAAAACGACTGGCGCGACGGGCTTTTATTGGTCTGGGACGCACTGGTGGGATTATGTCCAACGGCAGCGGGGATTATGCTGTTGCATTTTCCACAGCTCAGGATTTACGTATTAAGCCGGCGGTTGTAGCACATTTAACGACCAGCACTGTATTGCGAAATGAATCGCTGAATCCACTATTTCAGGCCGTGATTGACACCACCGAAGAAGCAATACTGAATTCGTTATTAAGGGCGAAAACTCTAACAGGTTATAAAAATTCCCATATCGATGTTTTACCAATTGACTTGGTACGCGAGGTTCTGAATTAGATTAAATAAATAATGCAGCCGGAAAGAATAAATAAGGACGAAACGTTGTGAAGAAACAAGTGGTGGTTTTAGGTACCGGACTGGTTGGTAAAACCATGGCCATCGATTTGCAGCAGGTATATGAGGTTACGGCCGTTGATATCGACAAGGCAGCGCTGGATGAGTTATATATCAAGCATGCTATTGCCGTCAAGAAAGAGGACTTATCTGTCCCGCCCGCTATGTTAAGAATGGTAAAATTGTTGTGCGGGAAGCCCTGTCTGGCGCCGAACTGGTAAATTTTAATTCAGTCGGTACGCTGGAGGCCTGGAATTCCGACGGCCTGCGCTCGTTGGCCAAAACGATGAAAATACCCAATATGATCGAGAAGACCCTGCGTTATCCCGGGACGATTGAGTATTTACGAGTACTCCGAGAAGGAGGCTTTCTCTCCTACGATGAAGTTGAAGTCAACGGCCATAAAATCCGGCCGATCGATTTGACAGCGAAATTAATATTTGCCCAGTGGCAACTCAAGCCGGGAAAGGAAGATTTCACCGTGATGGAGATTGAAATCGAAGGCTCGGAAAACGGGAAGCCGAAAAAATATGTTTACGATCTATACGACCGCTATAACCGGGAAACTCAAACCACCTCAATGGCTCGCACCACCGGCTATACCTGCACCGCCGTGGTTTGTCTGATTTTAGAGCGCGGTTATGCGCGAACGGGACTGGTACCACCGGAATTCATTGGTGAGCAAGCAGCGAATTTTCAGTTTGTGCTGGATTATCTGGAACAGCGCGGGGTGGTATACAAAAAAAGGCTAAATCAATGATGATTTACTCCTGCTAATATTTGTTAGACTTAATTTATCTCATCAACATATTATCGGGAGGTTGGGATGAAATTGATTCGATTGGTATTTCCTTTTGTTATTGGGTTGGGATTGCTTTATTCCCAGACCCGCCCTATTTCCACCTATTCGATTGTAGCCCTGGATGAAGAAACCGGCGAACTGGGCGTGGCGGTACAGAGTCATTGGTTTTCAGTAGGTTCGTTAGTGCCCTGGGCCAAGGCTGGTGTAGGAGCGGTGGCGACCCAGTCCTTTGTTAAGGTGGATTATGGTCCCCAAGGTCTGGCTTTGATGGAAGAGGGTGCTTCAGCCGAGGACGCCCTGATCCAGTTATTAAATGAGGATGAAAACGCGGAGGTTCGCCAGGTGGCAATGATTGATATCAATGGTGATGTAATCGTTCACACCGGTGAAAAATGCATATTTGCCGCTGGCCACCAGACCGGTAATAATTATTCGGTGCAGGCTAATCTAATGGAAAATGAAACGGTCTGGCCGGCTATGGCAGATGCTTTTGAAAAAGCCAAGGGTGGATTGGCCGACCGGATGCTGGCTGCCCTGGAAGCGGCTGAGGCGGAAGGGGGCGATATTCGGGGGCGGCAATCGGCAGCGATGCTGATTGTAACTGGAACGCCAACGGGGATTCCCTGGAAAGATGTGGTGCTGGAGTTGCGCATCGAAGACCATCCCGATCCGCTGGGTGAATTGAAGCGCCTGATTCGGATTCACGGCGCTTATCAGCATGCTAATCAGGGCGACTTGTACGTGGAAAAAGGGGAGACCGAGCTGGCCCTGAAAGAGTATGATAAGGCGGATAAGCTCTATCCGGAGAATCCTGAATTGCCTTACTGGACCGCCGTTACCCTGGCAGACATTGGCCGGGTCGAAGAATCGCTGCCATTATTCAAAGCTGCTTTCGCGATAGATGAGCGCTGGCGCATCCTGACACCCCGGTTGGTTAATGCAGGTCTGTTACCGGACGATAAGAGAATGCTGGAATTGATTATGGCGCAATAATTTCGGATAACTAATTTTATCCGGGAACTATTCCATTTATGACTCATAGAACTCGTCTACAATTCGAATCCCTCGCCCTCCCTCTCTCCCCTCCCTATCCAAAATTGAGGGATTCTTTTATCCTTTTTCATCACTTAGAAAATAGCAGGGAGCATGGAGCAAAAT
>JABMQW010000152.1 GCA_013203115.1 Fidelibacterota bacterium | reverse complement strand
GTGTAAAAGCTAAGGTGATACTTTTGGGTAAATTACCGTTGAACGAAAGG
Organism: Fidelibacterota bacterium; assembly: GCA_013203115.1. Taxonomy (GTDB): domain Bacteria; phylum Fidelibacterota; class Marinisomatia; order Marinisomatales; family TCS56; genus JABMQW01. Next base: position 3,139 of record JABMQW010000152.1, on the reverse strand, counting down.
GTCCGGAATAAGTGGGCTTATGTTCACTCTGTACAACGATTACCTTTAGTTTTTTAGAACCCATAACTGTCCCGATGCCACAACGGGCTGCCGCCCGATTAAGATCATTAATGATACTAGCCATAGAAATCATATTTTCCCCGGCGGGACCAATACTTGCAACTCTGGACTTCGGATACTGGTTCTTAAGAATTTCCTCAGTTTCATGAGTAATTTTCCCCCACAAGTATTTTGCATCATAAATTTCAATTTTATTCTGTTTAATTAAAAGATATTGCGGTGAAGAGGCAACACCGGTAATAACCACCGCATCAAATCCGGCATGTCTAAGAGCCGGACCAAAAAATCCTCCCGCGTTGCCATACCCATACACACCGGTTAAAGGGGATTTGCATGTGACATGATATCGAGCGGCAGTGGGCTAGGGCGTACCCGTTAGCAGACCTGTAGAAAAATAAGCGGGTTTTCCGGATCAAATGGCTTGACGGCAGGATCAGTCATATCATAAAGCAATTTCGCAGCATAACCACGAGATCCGATAAATTTTTGAAATATCTCTAAATCAGTCAGTTCGATTTTAATACTTTTTTCCGAGAGATTAATATATGCAGTATAGGGCATGTTGCTCCTGAAGATTATATCCTAATTAAGTTATTTCTGTCTGGCCATTGTAATTGGCATCAGACAATACTGGTCGCTATATCTGCAATTGATTCCCCGATCTCCAGGGAGGCGGTAGCCGCCGGCGAGGGGGCATTCAGTATATTAATCATCCGCTCGCTCCGGACAATGGCAAAATCATCACTGAGACGGCCATCGTTATACAGTGCCTGAGCCCGGACACCGGCCTCACCCGGGGCCAGATCATCGCCGGTAATTTCGGGTATCAGTTTCTGCAGCGCTTTCACAAAAGCCGGTTTATAATAGGAACGGTACATTTCACCAAGACCCAGGGACATGAATGGGAAAGCCATTTTCCAGAAGGCCGGATAGGTCAGTGTTTCCAGCAATTCAAGTAGATTGAAATCACGCTTGCGATAACCTTCCCTGGCAAAGGCCAGCACCGCGTTGGGACCGGCTTCCACTTCACCGGAAATTCCACGGGTATAGTGTACCCCCAGAAAGGGGAACCGCGGGTCAGGCACCGGATAGATCAGGTTTTTTACCAGGTGATGACTGGTTTCCCTGATTGTATAATATTCACCGCGGAAGGGAACAATCTTCAGACCAGGGTCAACACCGGCCATTCTGGCGATTTTGTCACAGTATAATCCGGCGCAATTAATGATTTTATCTGTTTTATATTCGCCGTTGGTGGTTTTAATTATACATTCGCTGGAATTAATGGAAATTCCAATTACTTTGGAATTAAGCACAATCTCACCGCCATTAGCCCTGATATAGCTACCATAAGCCTCGGCCACCGCTGAAAAATCGATGATGCCGGTGTTGGGTGAATGAAGAGCCTGCAGTCCGGCGGCGTGAGGTTCCAGTTCCGCCAGGCGTTCCGGTCCGATCAATTCCAGGCCGGGGACGCCGTTGGCCAACCCACGTTCATAGAGGTCAGCCAGGCCAGGTAATTCTTCTTCGGAGGTGGCAACAATTACTTTTCCACACAATTCATAGGGAACGTGGTATTCCTGGGCGAATTCCAGCAGTTTGGCTATACCGTCACGGCAGTTGCGCGCCTTCAGTGACCCGGGTTTATAATAGATGCCAGAGTGAATCACGCCACTGTTATGGCCGGTCTGATGGCTGGCCAGCGTTTCCTCTTTATCGATGACGAGTAACTTAATATCGGGGTTATGCTCCAGGAGCTTCACACCGGTCGCCAGTCCGACAATACCCGCCCCGATTATGCTGACATCATACATTACCTAATCCTTTCAAATAAATTTTAGTCAAATCGAGCTCATATTATTCAGATTGAGAACTGCTTTTCACCATTCCAATCATTCCAACAAGCTTATTTGCCAATTCATTGATATCCAAATTGTTGATTCTTTCGGCTTCTTTTAGAAGCTCTGTATCAATATGGTTGATTCCTTGAAGTGCACCACCTAAAGCACCACCAAGAGCGGCAATCGTATCAGTATCGCCCCCGATATTGGCTCCCGCCCGGATCAACTTCATGGGGTCCCCTTTAGCCACATAGAAAAGGGCTAAGACCACTGGTACAACTTCATTAGCATCCATGCCACAACCGATATAATCATACAGAAGTTGTCCGGCTTCTGAAATGTCTTTGGTATTAAGTACCAACTCAAGAGCCAGTTTAGTTCTTCCTTCAATTGAAGCTGCAATTGCCGGTTTGCCGTGTTTAGCGCCTTGCCGTGCGCCTTCTAATGCGCCGGAGATTACGGAAGTCACCGTTGCTTCATTTTTCATTGCCGCCGAAACGCCGCAAGCAATTGCTGCTGCTGCCGAAATCGCCACATCGGTACCATGAGTCGGTAATGACGAGTCTATTGCGCCTCGTAAAGCGCCTTCAAAATCACCTGGATGAATGAGACCGACAGGCGCTACCCGCATAGCGCTACCACAAGTAAATCCCCCAAACCCGGTTTCCCTGGGGTTTTGACCCTGCTCAATATTTCTTAAGGCCTTAGCCGTGCTGGGTCCAATATAACTCTTATTAAACGCATCCGTCTCCTTTGCCCAATTCTGCAACGCTTTAGCGGTATTTTCAACAGTAATTATTTTATCTTTACTGTATTGCTCGATAAGATAAATGCTTTGTTCACTGTCATCGGTAATTTGCCCCCGCTTCAGGTCGGGATGAATATGATCGACAAGGGGATCACGGAACGTGTCGATATAGCCGAATTGCTCTTTGATCTGCTCCGGAACCATAAACTCCGACGGCATTCCCATAACATCTCCAATAACCAAACCGGCTAAACTGCCATAAACTTTACTGAATAATTTATCCATAATTCCTTTCTCAGAAACAGACGATCCACTTCAGACCTTCTCTGTTAGCGGATCTCTCAAATGCCGATTCAACATCATTAATCTGTATGGTATCGGTAATAAACAGTTCGGGATCAATTATTGCATTACTCAAAAGATCCTGTATGAATTTTTAATCAAAAGAATTCCTCGAAGCTCTGCCTCGGGGTAGTTCATTCTTTCGGAC
>JABMQW010000151.1 GCA_013203115.1 Fidelibacterota bacterium | reverse complement strand
TTGGATATAATTAACCGAACAATACTCTCGGAAATTTATTTTAGTTCCGGTTACAGTAATTGATTCTGATATTGCCCATGATTATTGCGCCTGTCTTTTCAGGCCAGTATTGGGAGATAGACAGTAAATTCATGTTCGTAAATACACTACGAGTTCAATTGTTAAATTTTGTAATTTCCAACTCATGTGGTTTCGGGGGCAAGTACCTTTGGTGCTTAAAATTGTAACTGTTTAAGGGTCAAAGCCATCAAATACTTAATGCTAAGGAGTTAACATGTCTACTTTTAAAGAGAGGCTTGGTCGTCTGGTGGATCCAATGAAAAATCGAATCGATCACCTTATTAAAAATTATGGTGATGTTAAAGTTTCAGACATCACTATCAGCCAGATTTATGGTGGAACACGTGGTGTGAAAAGTCTGATTTGCGAGACTTCCATGCTAGACCCTGATGAGGGAATTCGTTATCGTGGCTATAGTCTGCCTGAGCTAATCGAATTATTGCCGAAAGTAGAGGGCGGAAAGCAACCACTGCCCGAGGGTCTTTTCTATTTATTGATTACTGGTAATCTCCCCAAAGACAATGATATTGATGATATTCGAAATGAGTTTAAACAACGTAGTACGGTTCCAAACTACGTTTTTAATACACTAGATAGTCTGCCCAAGGATTTATCTCCCATGACCCAGTTGTCGATGGGTATTCTTTCTTTGCAGGGCACCTCAGAATTTTCGAAACAATTTCGTATGGGTCGAGCTACGAAGGACATGTGGGAGCCAGCGCTTGAAGATAGTTTAAGCATTATTGCTAAACTTCCAACAATTGCCGCTTACATCTACCGCAGGACTTACAAAGATGGTATCCGCATTGAAGCTGATCCCAACCTTGACTGGGCCGCTAACCTGGCTCATATGATGGGAATTGATGATAATGAAGTCTATGAAATACTGCGCCTGTTCCTGTTCCTGCATGCTGATCATGAAGGAGGGAATGTGACCGCCCATACCGTCCAATTGGTCGGGTCAACCCTATCTGATCCATTTTACGCTTTTTCGGCAGGGATGAATGGATTGGCAGGTCCGTTACATGGTATGGCTAATCAACAGGTATTACAATGGATTTCCAAAATGCGCGAACATTTTGGTGGTGGTATCCCGGATAAAAAACAAATTGAAGAATATATCTGGAAAACATTAAATGCGGGCCGGTTAATTCCTGGCTTTGGTCATGCGGTTTTGCGTAAGACCGATCCGCGCTATACAGCATTACGTGAATTTGCCTTAGAAAATTTTCCGGAGGATGAACTGTTCCAGATTGTATCATCCCTGTATGAAGTTGTTCCGGATGTTTTACGTATTCATGGTAAAGCTAAAAATCCCTGGCCCAATGTTGATGCCCATTCCGGAAGTATATTGTATCATTATAATATTCGAGAATTCGATTTTTATACAGTACTTTTTGGCGTATCACGCGCTTTGGGTGTATTAAGTTGGTATGTTTGGGCTCGTTTGTTAGGAGCTACGCTTGAACGGCCTAAATCGATCACAACGGAATACTTGGAGGGATTAGCGCTTAAATGGGATGATAGTATGAGCGTTGGTATTTTTGAGATTGACAATGACCATAAAGCCATGTTAGAACAACTGAAAAGTCTGATTGATGCCTACCATACCGGTAAAACCGACCACTATATTATTGATTTATTTGGTTTCTTAGGGCGGTATGTTGAAAAGCATCTGGCCCTGGAAGAGCATTATATGGAGAAATATGACTATCCAAATCTGGCGGAACACCGCCGACAGCATGAAGAATTCAAGGAATCATGCAAGCTGCTTAAAGAGGAATTTCAGACCAAAGGAGGTACAACGCGATTGGTTATTTTAATAAAACAGATGTTGGTTGATCACTTTACCGAGCATGTCAGGACTGTAGACAAGGAGATGGCTGAATTCTTTAAATCTGTGAGTCACGTGGGGTAGATTTTATTAGTAAAGTCAGGGTAACCGATAATTCAAAAGACCAGCGGGACTTTAAATCCTTACCGATGGGGACATCCATGAATCAACAGTTTTACGATAAGTTTAAACAGAGTCTGGACGAAATGCGCAAACTGCTTAAGCGTCCGTTGACCCTCAGTGAAAAAATCCTGTACACTCATTTATTTGGCCAATTAACCGGCGACTTAGTACGCGGACAGGATTATGCCGAGTTGCAACCCGACCGAGTTGCCATGCAGGATGCCACCGCCCAGATGGCATTGCTTCAATTCATGATGGCTGGTCGAGACCGGGTTGCCGTGCCTTCGTCGGTACATTGTGATCATTTGATTCAGGCCAAGGTAGGCGCTGACGCCGACTTGCAAGAAGCCTTGAACCAGAATAACGAAGTCTATCAATTTCTCGAAAGTGTTTCCCGAAAATACGGAATCGATTTTTGGAAACCAGGTGCCGGGATTATTCATCAGGTGGTTTTGGAAAATTACGCCTTTCCCGGTGCTCTGGTAGTTGGCACCGACTCTCATACGGTCAATGGTGGTGGACTGGGAATGCTGGCTATTGGTGTCGGCGGCGCCGATGCCGTTGATGTGATGGTGGGCATGCCCTGGGAATTACTGTGGCCTAAAGTAATGGGGATCAAGCTGACCGGCAAACTATCTGGTTGGACTTCCCCTAAAGATGTGATTTTAAAACTAGCCGGACTGGTCTCCGCAAAGGGCGGCACCGGTTATATTGCTGAGTATTTCGGCGCTGGTGCTGAATCAATTTCAGCGACCGGCAAAGGAACGATCTGTAATATGGGTGCCGAGATTGGAGCAACTACATCCATATTTCCCTATGATCAGCGAATGCAGGCCTACTTGGAAGCTACCGGTCGTGATGATATCGTTGCAATAACCGCCGATATGCCGGAATATCTGACCGCTGATCCGCAAGTTCTGGCTGCCCCTGAGGAATTTTATGATCAGGTAATTGAAATTAATCTCGACACACTTGAACCGCATTTAAATGGACCGTTTACACCGGATCGGGCCTGGCTGATTTCGGAAATTAAAAGGGCTGTTGAAAAAGAGTCTTTCCCCGACAAGATCAGCGCCGGACTCATCGGTAGTTGTACTAATTCCAGTTACGAAGATATAGAACGCTGTGTGAGCGTGATTAAGCAAGCCCTGAGGCAAGGCTTGAAAACCAAAACTGAATTTTATATCACTCCCGGATCGGAACAGATCCGTGCCACAATGGAAAAATACGGCCACATTGATATCCTGACTGAATTCGGTGGTACGGTGTTAGCCAATGCCTGCGGACCCTGTATCGGGATGTGGAATCGGGTCGGCGCCGATAAAGAAGAGCGAAATACGATCGTTACCTCCTATAACCGCAATTTTGCGCGCCGGAATGATGGTAATCCCAACACACTGGCCTTTGTCAGCAGTCCTGAAACGGTGACAGCCTTGGCAATCGCTGGTCATCTTTCCTTTAATCCAGCCCAGGATACAATACTTAATGACAGAGGTGCGGAAGTTAAACTGCTACCGCCCAGCGGATCGGAACTGCCCATTAATGGTTTTGCTTCCGGTGAAAGTGGATTAGTTAAACCGCCGATTGATGGAAGTTCTATCGATATAAACATTGCCGTCGATAGCCAACGTCTTCAAACACTGACACCTTTTTCACCATGGAATGGTAATGATCTGACCGATCTCACAGTTCTGGTGAAAGTGCGCGGTAAATGCACCACCGATCACATCTCCATGGCCGGACCCTGGTTGCGCTTCAGGGGACATCTGGACAATATTTCTGACAACTTATTTTTGGGAGCGGTCAATAGTGAAACCGGCGATCCGGGCCAGACTCGCAATCAGATCACTGGTGAGTATACTGATATTTCCCAAGTGGCTCGGGATTACCGGAAGCGCGGGATGGACTGGGTAGTTATCGGTGAAGAAAATTATGGCGAGGGTTCCAGCCGTGAACATGCCGCAATGGAACCACGTTATCTTGGTGCGCGGGCAATTATTGTGAAAAGTTTTGCCCGTATTCATGAAACCAATTTAAAGAAACAAGGTCTGCTAGCCCTGAAATTTGCTGACCCTGCCGATTATGATAAAATTAAGCCGAATGACCGCTTAAGCATTATTGGATTGACCGATTTTACCCCGGTCAGCCAATTATCACTGAAAATAATTCATGAGAATGGTTCCAGCGACAATTGTTCATTAAATCACACCTATAATAAACGGCAGATTGATTGGTTCAAGGCTGGTAGCGCCTTGAATTTTATTGCTCAGCAGTTGAATACTTAATAAAATTTATTTCTTAATGATCGAGGAGAATTATGCCACAATTTGATAAAATAAAAATTCCAGCCGATGGAAAGCGAATTGCTTGGAAAGGCGATGCATTGGAAATACCGGACTATCCCATAATTCCGGTAATTGAAGGGGATGGTATCGGTCCCGATATTATGCGTGCCGCCAGACGCGTGCTGGATGCAGCGGTTAAGAAGATATATGGTGGGCTAAAGAAAATCGCCTGGATGGATATATATGCCGGTGATAGTGCGGCTGCAAGGTATGCCGGAAATGTTTTACCGGACGAAACAGTGGCAGCAATCCAATATTATCATGTGAGTTTGAAAGGTCCCTTGACCACGCCCGTGGGTGGTGGTTTTCGCAGCCTGAATGTTTCCTTACGCCAGATGATGGATCTGTATGCTTGTGTGCGTCCGGTAAACTACTTTGCTGGCGTTCCCAGTCCGGTCCGGGCGCCTCAGAAAATGGATGTGGTTATCTTCCGTGAAAATACCGAGGACGTCTATGCTGGTATTGAGTGGGCCGAAGGTTCGCCGGAAGCAGTGAAAGTTATCCAATTTCTGAAAGATACTTTTGGGACCAGTATTCGTATCGATTCTGGTATTGGGATTAAACCAATTAGTATTACCGGAACCAAACGACTGGTGCGGATGGCGATCCAGTATGCAATCAAACATGACCGCCCTTCTGTTACTATAGTGCATAAAGGCAACATCATGAAATTCACCGAAGGCGCTTTCCGGGATTGGGGCTATGAAGTTGCCCGGGAAGAATTCGCCGATCAGACGATCACCGAAGATGAGCTGTGGTCAAAACATGACAGCAAAATTCCTTCCGGAAAAATTGTAATTAAGGATCGGATTGCCGATTCCATGCTGCAGCAGATTCTGACCCGTACCGATGAATATGATGTGATCGCCACTCCCAATCTGAATGGTGATTACTTATCGGATGCCTGTGCCGCTCAGGTCGGAGGACTGGGTCTGGCACCCGGAGCTAATATCGGTGATAAAGTGGCCCTGTTCGAAGCCACCCACGGAACCGCCCCCAAATATGCCAACCAGGATAAGGTGAATCCCAGCTCGGTTTTGCTTTCGGGCGTGATGATGTTTGAGCATCTGGGCTGGCAAGAAGCGGCTGACGCAGTGGTGGCGGCAGTGGGCAAAACAATCCGGCAGAAAAAAGTGACCTACGATCTAGCCCGGCTGATGGGTGATATCGATCCGCTGAAAACATCCGAGTATGCCACAGCAATCATAGCTAATATCACTTGATCAAAGATCTTAAAATAGTTTAGCTGTATCTAAAGTAGACAGTAGCGTCATCCTGACGAAACAGGATTAGGTTGTCAGCTGTATTTAGAGCGGCAGATGATAAATTTTTATTCTGAATTAATCTGTAATCCGCCAGGAAAATGAATCGGTCAAATCACTGTAGATTTCAATTTCATCGCCGGTATTGAGGGATCCGACTCCGGCCGGTGTACCGGTGTAGATCAAATCGCCGATTTCGAATTTCCAGATAGTACTGATAGCTAACAGTATTTCCGGAATACTAAACAGCATATTGCCGGTGTTACCAACTTGTCGCTCCTGTCCGTTTACCCGGCAGCCAAATGAAATTGTTTCCAGGTCAATCTGGTCATTGTAAGGTAATAAATCACCGATAGGGGCACTGTTTTCAAATGCTTTAGCCTTCTCCCAGGGCAGGCCTTTTTGTTTTAAACCGGATTGTACATCGCGCAGGGTCAGGTCAAGGCCAATTGTAATAGCCGCGATAAAAGTCTTGGCTTCTTCCACCGACTTCACATAACCAGCGGTGCCGATTTGAACTACAACTTCAACCTCGTGTTGTAATTCCTGACCGTGTTTGGGAAATTGAATCGGTAGACCGGGTTTCACCAGACAGGTGGGGGGTTTCATAAAAATTACCGGTTCGGCCGGCCGCTGATTGGAGAGTTCGTTAACATGATCCAAATAATTTCGGCCGATACAGAAGATACGTGTCGACTGGATGGTTGTTGTCATAAATTAGCCCCTACACTATTCTAATTAGGCTGATCGTCAAAGATACAATCGCCGTAATTATGGCGATGATTCCCGGAATTTTCAAATGTCGTTCGAAACAAACCCGCCCGGCAGCAGCGGCTAATAAGGCAAACCCCAGAGCTGGAGCAAATACAAACCACCGGGATAGGTCATTCATCTGTAGTTCCGGTCGCAGTGCGTAAGTAAAGCTCAGGATAATGATCAGCGTTGTAACGAACCACCCTCTGAAATTTGAGAAGGGCACGCCATAGAACCGACCTGGTTTTTCCCAGAACCACCGTCCTTCGTGAACAGCAATTGGGTCCAAAATAACATCCAGCAGGGTCACTAACACAGGTGTCAATAAAAATACAGGAAGCCCGATTTCAAAATTGCCGGTCTTAAAATTAGTAGTAAAACAAATTGCTGTCCACATCCCGATATATATTAATCCGCACCAGGCCAGGGGATAGCAGAGGGGTACGCCGAGAATGGATGGCAAGGGACAGGCCCGGTCGGTATATTTGAATTTTCCGGTCAACCAGCCGGTGTTGGTGCCGATGGCTTCCAGCAGACCGCTTAAAACCGTGCTTACCAGGATGTAGAGTAGTATATTTTTCAGTCCAAGGGTCAAACTGCCATGGATCAGAAAGAATGCCAAGAATAATAGAACCTGTATAATCCGGACCTGCTCGGCGACTGTGTAGCTGAAGCGTTTTTCCAGAATGCGGTAGAGAAAAAAGACTGAAGCGGACAGTCCAACGAATATCGTCAGTAACAGATTGATGGTAGTTGCTGAAATTTCCATTAGTTTGATGCATCCCCACCGATATGAAAATTGCCTGATTGCTTTTCAATAAACCGATGTGTTAGCGAATTCGGATTATTGATCCGGTTAAATAATTTTACCATCTGCATTGGGAATAACTCAAAACATTTTTTGATTGCCAGCGAGCGACGAATAACACTATAGATTTCCTTTTTGCATCGCCGTTCGTAGCCTGATAAAATGGAATATGAATAATCTTTTTTTCGCAGAGCTTCGTCAACAATTTCACCGGCAATGATACCGGAATGGAGCGCATTTTTAATACCTTCACCACTGAATGGGTCAAGAAAAGAAGCGGCGTCGCCCACCAGCAAGGCACCGTCAAAGGCAATCCGCGGCTGATTCCAGGTAGCTAGGTGATAATACCAACTTTTACTATTAGAAATCTTCCAGTCGGCTGAAAGGCGTGGTTTGATATGTGGATGGTTTAAAAAGATTTCCATCAGATCATTTAAGTTTTTTTGCTTCGGAATATAATCCTGTTGGTACTGGCCCAGGCCGATGTTGGCACTGGTGGCACTGATCGGAAAAATCCAGGCGCCGCAGGGTGCGATTTCTTTGATGAAATAAAATTCGGCTCGCTGGGGATCAATTTCCAAGCCGCTGATATAACCTCTTCTCCAGAGGATCCGCTGCTGTACCTTATGAATTTGAGGTGCCAGCGTCCGTGCCATCGCGGAGCTTGAACCATCGGCGCCAATCAATATCGTGCTAGTGAAGGTTGATACCCGGCCGTTTTTCACAATGTTAATGCCAGTGACCACTCCGTCGGTAATAACCGGTTCATGGGCGTTGGCGATCAAGAATTTGGCTCCGCTGGCTACCGCTTTCCGCTGTAACAGGACGTCAAAATCCTTGCGTGGAGCGATGTAGAACTGCGTATCCTTGTCTCGTGGCGTAATCGAGATATTGATAGTTGTGTTTTCCGGCGATATTACCATCATTTCGTTGATAGGATTGAAACCGGCGGTTTGTATCTGGTCCTTCAACCCGAGCTTATTAAGGAAGCGGACCGATCCTGGCAGCAGTCCGTCACCACAAACTTTATCACGGGGGAATTCCTTACGGTCGAGCAGCAATACCTTGTGCCCGTTTTTTGCTAAGGTTATAGCCGCTGCGGAACCTCCCGGACCAGCACCAACTATAATTACGTCAGGTTGCATTATGAAATATTAGATAAACTTATATTATATAACACATCTTTTTCTGTTAGGTCAAAGTAAGAAAATGGGGCATCGGCAGGATGCCCCATTTAATACTCAGCAGCCGTAATCGGTGCCAAACTGGAATCCTCGACCCCAGATGGGATCATTAGTATAATTAATCATGACTGACTTATTAGATATTTCCAGGTAAGAATAGTAGACCATCTTGATCCTATTTACTTCGATTGAATCATCATTTTCGTTTTGCTCATCCAGGGTAAGGTCCTGATGAGGACAGCCTCAGCCTTAGTCGAAGCCTTGGCTGAACTATCGCAATGATTTTCAAGAATTCTGTGGCTGATTCGACGAGAGCTGTAATTGTACTTGTTTTACCAGGATTACTCCGGTTGAATTTTAATATTGGAGGATATGGAACTTACCAGCCTTTCAATGAAAACCTTATTGTTTTCCACCAGACGGAAAAACCATTCTAGACGGGTTGGAGATGTTGATAATATTCGCCTTAACAATAAAGAGCGACGAATTACTGAATAGATTTCTTTTTTACAGCGCTGCTCATATTCCTGAAGTGATTTTATCGAGCAATCATTCCCGCGGATTGCCTTGTCGATAACTTCTCCGGCAATAATGCCGGAATGCAAAGCGTTGTGAATTCCTTCACCGCTCAGAGGATCCATTAAAGGAGCTGCGTCACCCACCAGCAAGGCTCCATCCGTTACGATCGATTTTGGCATCCATTCGGCCAGTTGATAGAACCAGGTTTTGGTATTTCTGACTTGCCAGTCTTTACCCAAGCGTTT
>JABMQW010000150.1 GCA_013203115.1 Fidelibacterota bacterium | reverse complement strand
ACTAAAGTGTTACCTATGTATTGGTTTCACAATGCCCTTAACCAAACCAAGAACTCAGAACTAAGAACCTAGAACAGTGAATAGTAACAAGAAAAATAAATTTTTATTCCGATTCCCATTCTCCGTTTTCCTGTCTCCGTCTCCTCGTCCCTAGTGCCCTGTCCCCAGAACCTATACCCCCTACGCCCGTGCAATTGTCCGTTTTACAGCACTGATTACCCATTGAAAGCCTTATCACTCACAGGTAATTTCCACTTCGATTTTTCAAATGTTTCCCACCGGCAATATAGGCGCTGGTTTTTAAAACAGTTAAATTCCTTAGTGTTCTTTGTGCCTGGGTGGTTATTATTAAAGGAAAGATTATGTCAAAAGGTGTAACACCGCAAAGTGAGAATTACGCAGCCTGGTATACCGATGTGGTAACCAAAGCCAGACTGGCCGATTACGGTCCGGTGAAAGGTACTATGGTCATTAGACCCTACGGCTTTTCCCTGTGGGATAATATCAAGGAAGCCTTGGATAAAATGCTTAAGGATACCGGTCATGTAAATGCCTATTTCCCCCTGTTCATTCCAAAATCCTATCTGAGCCGGGAAGCTGATCATGTGGAGGGTTTCGCCAAGGAATGTGCTGTTGTGACCCACACCCGGCTGATGGCTGGTCCCGATGGCGGTGTTGTGGTTGATCCCGCCTCCAAGCTGGAGGAAGAAGTAATAGTACGTCCCACCTCAGAAACGGTGATCTGGGCCATGTACAAGAAATGGATCCAGTCTTACCGGGACCTGCCGTTGTTGATTAACCAGTGGGCTAATGTGGTCCGCTGGGAAATGCGCACACGCTTGTTCCTGCGCACCACCGAATTCCTCTGGCAGGAAGGCCACACAGCCCACGCTACGGCTGCAGAAGCCAAGCAGGAAGCCCTGTCGATTCTGGAACTTTATCGTCGGTTGGCCGAAGACTACCTCGCAATGCCGGTCCTTACCGGACTCAAATCAGAAGCAGAGAAATTCGCCGGTGCCGAGCACACCTATTGCATCGAAGCGATGATGAAGGATAAACGCGCTCTCCAAGCCGGGACAACCCATTATCTCGGGCAGAATTTTGCCAAGGCTTTTAACGTAACTTTCCAGAATAAAGATAACCGGGAAGAACTGGTTTACGCCACCAGTTGGGGCGTCAGTACGCGCCTGGTGGGAGCTGTAGTCATGACGCATGGTGATGATAAAGGTTTACGCCTGCCGCCTCGAATAGCTCCATTTCAGGTGGTAGTAATACCCATTACCCGCAATGTTGAACAGAAAAAAGCGGTTACGGATTATCTGCAACCGGTGCTCGACGGACTGGATAAACTGAATGTGCGCGTACACGTGGACTGGCGTGATGAATCACCCGGCTTTAAATTCAATGACTGGGAAATGAAGGGTGTACCGCTGCGTCTGGAAGTCGGCCCCCGTGACGTTGAAAATGGGAAAGCCGTACTGGTTCGGAGGGATACATTCGTAAAAGCTATTGTTGAAAAAGATGCAATAATTCATCTGATTCCAAAACTGTTGGACGAAATTCAACAAAGCTTATTCGATCAGGCCGTGGCTCATCGCGCTGAGCATACCCACACCGCCGCATCCTATGCGGAATTCAAGGATATCATTGCTAACCAGGGCGGCTTTATCCGCTGTGGCTGGGATGGCACCACAGAGACTGAAATGCTTATCAAGAATGAAACCAAGGCCACGATCCGCCTGATCCTGCCCGATGAGCAAATCGCTGGCCTGAAATGTATTTATTCCGGACAACCGGCCCGGCACGAAGTCATTTTTGCCAAGGCCTACTAGAAAAAGTTTTTCGTTATTGAAGGATAATTCAATTAACATTTCATTCATCCCGGACTGATTCAGGTAACTGGTGATTGTACATACTCCGGCTATTATTTTAAAAAGTTTTCCGTACGGTGATACCAGTCTAGTGGCCCGCTGTTTTACCCGTGAAATGGGCAAGATTAGCGTAATCGCCCGGGGCGCTCGCCGGACAAAGTCCCCCCTGGGAGCCTATCTGCAGCCCATGAGCCATCTTGAGATGGTTTTTTACCACAAGACCACGCGCGAGCTGCAAACCGTCTCCAAATTGTCTTTTCTATCAAGCTGGACCGGAATAATGGCTGACTTGAAAAAAATAACTTATGGTCTGGCGTTGGTTGAGCTGACTGACCGCACTTTGCAGACTCAGGATCGCCATACTGAATTATTCGATGAATTGACAGGTGTATTACAAGAATTGAATGTTCGCACGGAAAAATTGAATCTGGTATTCTGGTACTACCAGGTTAAACTGCTTTCGCAGTTGGGCTTCCAGCCCGATCTGTATAACCGGGAATTATCAGGCTACATCTTACCTGACCCGGCGGTTGGTCCTAATAGCCGGGTGATTCTGGAAGGATTTTTATCAGGAACGCTGGCATCCTTACCCGATCTGCCGGTTACCGCGAAGGATCGCAAGGCCATCAGTGAATACCTGAATGCCCAGATCCGCTATCATTTTGAGGATATATCCGAGTTGCAATCATTCAAAGTATTGAAACAAATTCTGGACTGATGACTGAAGGAATCATACGCGGTTTGTTGACTTACAGCGATGGAGTATCATCTGTGGTTGATGTCGATGACAACCGGCATTTCGAAAACGAGTTGATCTGGGATGGGTATATCCGGCACTGGGCGAGAAAGCGGGTTTGTGCCTGCCGACTACCACAAAAAGATTATCAATACAATCGGCCGATCATCATCATGTGGCCGGATGAAGAGCCAGCACCGGAACCATTTGTTGAATTGTACTATAATGAGCGTCTCGTTAAATATCCTGCCTCGACGTTTGGGCATAATGCCATCAATGTGAATGGTGAGATTTTTAATTTCTCGCACCTGATAAATGAGAATGAAGTCATGTCCCTGGCAGAATATTTTTACCGTCCGGCCCTGGGCGAGTTTGCCCCTTCACCGCGTACTGGTCAATTTGAGATTCTGGAAGATGGTACAGCCTACTATGATAAATTCGGCCGCAACTTCATGCGTACGATTCATGTTACACGGATAACGGGCATTGACACTGATAAACTGTCGGCTTTTTATCACCGGGTACTGGAAGTGATCCACAATGCACCGGTAAACCCAAAAACCCCGGAGAAGTACCAGGATTTCAATATATTCACCCGCAGTTGCAGTACAATTATCCGTGATGGGCTTCGTACCTGTGGGTTTAATAAAATTGGTGGATTTTTACCGCGCGATATGTTTGTCAGTGCCACCTTTGAATTGTTGAAAGCCCAGGCTCGCGGTGAAATAAAAGTGCGCTGTTTCAAGATGCCCCAACTGAATGTGCCGGAAGCGGAACCCAGCGCCCTGACGCCACTTTGTAATTTAAAAAACCGTTGGCGCTGGCGGAACTTTCCACCCGAGGAAACATCGAAATAACATGCGTTACCAGTTTCAATCCGAGCACGGGCAGTTCTCATTTAAACCACGTATCTTCACCGAAGCGATAAAAATCCTGATTATGGTGAATGTGGGTATTTTTATTCTCCACTCACTGGCGCGCAAGGTTGTTGATTTAGCTTTGATTTTTGGCTTGTCCTCCGATACCGTCTGGCCGTTGATCTGGCAACCGTTTACCTACATGTTTATTCACGGTAATCTCTGGCATGTGTTGATCAACATGTTTGTCTTGTGGATGTTTGGTTCCGAATTGGAAAAGATATGGGGTAAAAAAGAATTTCTGAAATATTATTTCACCACTGGTGTTGGTTCGGGACTGATCTGGCTACTGTTTAATATTGGTAGCCCCCACACCATTTTGATTGGTGCCAGTGGGGCGGTGTACGGCATTCTGCTGGCCTTTGGCCTGATGTTCCCCAATCGGACGGTCTATATTTATTTCCTGTTCCCCGTAAAGGTTAAATGGCTGGTGATATTTCTGGGAGCCATGGCTTTTGTGTCATCTTTGGGACCAGGTAGTAATATCAGTCATCTGACACATCTATCAGGGATGATAATCGGATATATCTATATGAAGTCGGACTGGCAGATTAAGAAGATGCGTTTTTCAGTGCATAAAAAAATCACTGAATTCAAAACGCAGTCTCAGGAACGCAAATCAGAGAAAAAGAGCCAGTATAAGAGCGAGATCGATCAACTTCTGGATAAAATAAACCGCGTTGGATATGATGGTTTGACTGAAGAAGAGCGTAACCGGCTGTATACTGCCAGTCGGCGGTTATCCCGGGAACAAGGGGGCAGGGACTAACGCATCAGGGCGATCTTACGGACGCTGTATTCAGGGTCATTGCCCACCACTATAAAGTATAAGCCACTGGCGGCAGCACGGCCATCAGCAGTAAGACCGTCCCAATTAAATTGATGTAATCCGGGCGTAAACAGCCCCCGTTCCAATTGCACGACCTGCCTGCCGGTCAAGTCAATTACCGAAATTGTCATTTCAGTGGATTGATTAATCTGTACGGAGAAGGTGGTGCTGGGATTGAAAGGATTAGGGTAGGCCGGATTCAAAATAAATTTCCGGGGCGTAGGTGTTATCGTATTATTTCCCTGGTCAATGCTGACCGGATCGCCCCAGATATTATCGACGAAATAAGGACGGTCAATAAAGGGATTACGGTTGTTTTGAATGGCATATACTGCGTCATTACGATCCAGTTCTTTATCGCTGACTGAATCAGCCGTATGCCAGTCCATCAGCATTGCCAGCGCCCACGGATCCAGTTGGGCGCCATTTGTCATCGGACTGCCGACCCATCCACTGTCCTCATTGTAATAGCGGACCGACATGTAGAAATAGGTCCGGGCGATATCGCCTTTATATTCATCGATGGGTTCAAAAACGGTATCGGTATAGCCTGGATAGGAGCAGGAGCCTACTTTACTGCCATTTTGCGAAGTCCAGGTAGTAGAACCCACTTCACCGTAAGGATAATTACCGCGGCGGCCGTTAACATAACCGTCAGTGGGATAAAGATGAAAAAGATCGGTATTCATGGGGGCTACATCATTGAACCAGCTTCTGGGCCAGGAATGTTCGCGATTGTAGCAATCCCCCTCGGCGCTGTAATTGCCGCACTGGTCGTTGACAAAAGTGAATTCGTAAGGCGGGGTGCCGCCGGGAACATCCGAATACATGTCCCAGACTTTGCCGTTACTTTTGCGATCGGTAGACTGAAAATGGGTCCAGAGGGATGTGTAACTGACGGAAGTGTGATTATCGATAATATCGTGCAGGGCCTGCTGCAGGGCCGCTTCGACCAGTCCTTCCGCGGAATCATAATAGCCGGCTGGTTCGTCAGCTAAGGCTGGTGAAAAGATTAATGCTATTATCAGTGATTGGTAAATCAGAAGGTTGCTAAATCGACTCACGTTCTTTTCCTATCCTAAAGCTGGTAATAAATTTTACTGTTAGCAATGGTTATATTACCGGCCAGCCGCTAAGCGGGTCAATAGCAGTATCTATCGAATTGATCAGCGGGTCAGCACCACTTTCTGAATATTTTTATTTTCATTGGTAATTAGACGAACAAAATAGATTCCGCTGGCGGCGGGCTGGTTGCTGCTGTTGGTACCATCCCAGAAAATTTTATATTCACCTGTGGTTACTTGTTTGTTAACAAGGGTTTTGACCAGACGACCGGTGATATCATAAACATTGATCGACAAAAACTGGGGTTCGCCCACAATAACCTCAAACTTGGTCACCGGGTTAAACGGGTTCGGGTAGGCGGAATTCATTATTATTCCCTTGGCGCGGACGATGACCGAAACCGGATCATGGCGGGTTTCCACACCGTTGTAATCCACATCGATTAACAGGTATTCGTAGGTTTGTCCCACCCGTACTTTTTCATCGGTGTATTTGTATTCCGTGCGGTAGGTGACCGAACCCTGGCCGGCTAGTGTCCTATTGGTCTTGTAATTGGTTACCGTTTCCCACGCTCCATACTCCGCGCTCTTAGCTCGACGCTCGAGCAGAAAGCCCAGGTTGTCGATTTCCGATTCGGTGATCCAGTGCAGGTCTACCTTGCCGCTGCGTGAGATAGCCGTGAAAGAGGTGAGTTCGACGGGGAGGGAGTTATCTTCAGCTGCAACATTAAAATTATCAAAATATGTTATAGATGTTGAGGTAGTGGCTGTACTATGATTCCATAAAGGACCAGAATATTTTAAATTTGCGTCGCTAAAATATGTATTATCAGCGGAACTACTTGTGCCTGAATTTGCATCTATTTCGGATGCAGTAGTGATTGCAGTTCCTAATTCCCAATACATTGTCCAATTCCCAGATTCATCTACTTCAACTCGTACATTCACTCCATCAGAACCTGAGTTATCCCAATCTAATTTCGAACTTATTACAGAAGTACCCGCATCAGTAGCGTTAATACCATCACTTATATTTGCTAATACTAATTCATCATTTGTTGCGTTCCATACTACAGCATACCCATCGACTGTTTCGGTTGAGAAATCGGTTTCATTTGCCACAAGCACCCAACCGGCAGAATAATTACTAATTCCCCAGCCAGAGGGATTTCTTTTCAAATTAAACCAAAATGACCATCCATATTTATCCGCACCGAGATCAATTGTGCCCAATCCAGATAAATCAATGCTTGCGCTTGTAGGTTCATTACCAGATACACCAGAAGTATAAGCGTAAATTTGATTTGATAAAATCTGAAGTTGATCATCTTCCCCAGAAGGCTCACTTTCTGACCAAGTCAAGCCTCCAAAATTTGTCGTTCCCAAGTTGTTCCCGTCTGCACGATCAAAATTGTCAACTTGGTACCAAGCTAATGCACCAAAACAGTGATTAATTATTATAAATAAGTAAATTTGAATTTTAATTAATGATAAGTATTGGTTTCCCATTTTTCCCTCCGATATTTTATATCCCTAAAATTTACTATATAGTTGTTCTCCTCGAAAAACATCTATTTCGATCTCGTTAAAATAGTAATAATTCAGGAAAAATCATAACCTGATTTCCTACTGGTAGCCCATTACCCTCAACCCTTGTTTTTCCCATCCTAAATTGCCTAACTTCCCGCCGATATTCAATTTTAATAGGAAGAAATATGGACATAAGTACTGCCATCGGATTGTTATTAGGAATTGGTTTGATTGGCCAGGGAATTGTTTTT
>JABMQW010000149.1 GCA_013203115.1 Fidelibacterota bacterium | reverse complement strand
GGGTGTAGCGCAGCCCGGTCAGCGCGCTTCGTTCGGGACGAAGAGGTCGGGAGTTCAAATCTCCCCACCCCGACAATGACTTGTATTTTGTAATTTAATAATTCTAATCAATTCCAGTTAGCGCATCCCGATTTTACAGGTGTATTAAAACCTTGCGAAAGTTTTAAACTTTCCATTAGACTTGATCAAGATAATTATAGATAATTTCTTCTTTAAGAAAAACTTTAGATACCGCCCAGGGTTGAATAAGTCTAACATACTTTCAAGCCTAAAGGCTATCTTGCGATTCAGACCCAACCCTGGTAGTGGTAAAAACTAGATAGTAATCATATCAAGATTCATCCAGATCAATAATATGGAAACAGTTCAACCACATTTGCGATATCTTCAGTGTTGTTAGTATTAACCAACCGAGAGAAAGTAAAATGAAACAATCAAAACTATCCACAGGAATCGATATTGCAGCTGATACCTTTGTCGTCAGCATAATAAGTGAACCGGGAACAGCTCTTCATGGACCCCAAGAATTTGAAAATAATCTGGAAGGCTATACAGAATTAGTAGCCTGGTTTAAACAAAATAATATCAAACCCAAAGATATGATCATCTGTATGGAATCCACCGGTGTCTATGGTGAGAAGCTATGTTATTTTCTGTATCACAAAAAATACAGACTGGCTGTTGAACAGGCAAAGAAAGTAAAGCGAGCCTTTAAAATAGATGGCCATAAAACAGATCCTGCGGATAGTTTGCAGATTGCAGAATATGCCTTTCGGTATTATGATGAGCTTCATCCATGGAAACCCCGCGAAGAAATCGTCGAAAAAATCAAGGCTATGATTACCAGCCGGGAGTTACTGGTGACTCACAAAACAGCTATGTCAAATAGCTTACATGCTTTAAACCGAAAAGCAGTAAGACCATCCGTTGCAATCAGGATCATGGAAAAAGAAAAACAAGCCTTAGCCAATGCCATCAAGATGTTGGAGAAGAAAATGAATAAACTTACTCTTATAGATCCTTATGTAAGACAAACCGTCAATAATCTAAAGACTCTTATGGGTGTACAAGATCTCATGGCTCTCAATATGTTAGTGATTACCAATGGATTTAAATCAGAAAAATATTATAAGCAAATTGCCAGTTATTTAAAGATAGCCCCCCTCAGGCATGAAAGTGGTACATCGGTATATAAAAAACCCAAATCGCCAAAATACGGTCCACGTATCATACGGAAATTACTTCATCTTGCAGCGCGGACAGTCGTAACTCATGATCCTGTTTATAAAATATATTACTTAAGAAAGCAAAAGGAAGGAAAGCCAAAACAACTGGTCCTCAATAATGTGGGAAACAAATTAATCAAGATGATGTGTGCTATGATAAGAGATCAAAAGCCCTTTATTAAACACTATCATTCTGTTCACCCGGAACTCTTAAAAACTGCTTGACGTGGGTCATAGTAATCGCAAGGTTAATGATAATTAGGATGTCATTCCGATTCCGATAAAATCGGAGAGGAATCTACGTTTGGCGGAATTAGGTTTCCGCTGTATACTTCAATGCAACGCATGTAGATTTCACCTCGACCCTGAGGGTCATTGTCGAAATGACCAACTTGAAATATTGTAAACCGATAAATCGGTTGGAATCACGCCTATTTCTAATACCCACAATTAAAGCATGCACTGAACAAAGTGAACGTGTTGTGGGCTGAACCATATCAAATAATTTTGTTAATAGGGATTAAATAAGATATTTGATTATCACGAATCCACCGATTATCAGAATCGTGAACAGGATCGCCAGCAGGTTGAAATATTTATCGATGAATTCCCGGATCGGATCGCCATATAACCGAATTAAACCCGCCACGAGGAAAAAGCGGGCCGAACGGCTAACAATTGACGCTACAATAAACATGTAAAAATTGATATTGAAAGCGCCGGCCGTGATCGTAAATACTTTGTAAGGAATCGGTGTGAATCCAGCTGTGAAAATAATCCAGAAATTCCACTGATTGTATTGTTCCTGGATGCGGTAGAACAATTGCTCGGAAAAACCGGGAATGTGGTTAAAAAAGAAGACCGCCAGGCCGGAGAATTCACCCGCGCCAGTCCACCAGGCAAAGTGACCGATGCCATAGCCCAGTATCGCTCCCAGCACCGAAGCTACAGCGCAGTTCAGGGCAAAGCGCAGTGATTTCAACCGCGAGCCCAGCGCCAGTGCTATCAGCAGCGCGTCCGGCGGAACCGGGAAAAACGATGCTTCCGCAAACGCTAATATGAACAGAGCGATCGGCCCATAGGGAGTTTCGGCCCATTTTAAAACCCAATCATACAATCTTCGCAATATCTTCATTACCAGAAAAAACTCCTAAACCATAATATCATGAACTTGAGGGTGTCCGTTACATTATTCATTTGTGAAGGTTCATCATCATAGATCACGGGAATCTCACGATGTACGATCCGGTAGCCGCTCAAGGCCGCTTTCAGCAGCAGTTCGCTTTCATATTGAAAGCCCGCAGCTCCAATCTTTTGTGACAATCCCAGTCGGACGGGAAAAGCCCTGAACCCACACTGGGAATCTTTGATCACCGTATTTGTGCGAACGGTGATGAATAAACTGGTGAGGAAATTAGACAGTTTGCGATGTAACGGCATTGTTTTTCTGTCACGCCGGTAAGCAATTTGCATCTCCCCCGTTTTGAATTCCAGAAACTTTCCGATCAACTCTGGTGGATGCTGTAGATCCACATCAAGCACCACAATATTCTCAATTCCCCTGATCCGGGCAATATCCATTCCGGTCAGCAACGCCGCCCCTTTACCCCAGTTTACCCCGTGGGTGACAAACCGGCAACCAATCGATTTCAGTATTGTGCTGGTACGATCCGTGCTGCCATCATCGATGAACAGGAGCGCGGGGCGATAATTCTCCAGAACCCGGTCATAAAAGCACCGGATATATTTTTCTCCGTTAAAAATCGGTACAATTATAAGATAATTTTTAGAAGGCGAATTATTCACTAGCGACAATCTATTCCAAAGCGAAATCCAACCCACTATTGAAATTGTCCAATTCGCCGATCAGAACGCCATCAGCATCAAAGCGCAACAATTTCCAGGTATAAACCTGACTAACAATAAAACCACTGGTTTCCATAGCGGGAACTACCTGAATTCCGTACAAATCGGGATATTCATTCCCCAGAATGGCGATGTCGGTATGAATCTCACCATTGGAAATTCGGCCCGTCTGCCAGTCTCCGGATTCATAAAAGTAACCCGTATAATAGCAATTACCATTATTCGGATCGATGCTGAGCGCGAATGGCTTGAACGACCATTTTAACGTGTCTATTTCACCGCTACCGGATATCTTTACAATTCCTGAATCGACTCCAACCCAGCAACCGCCGGCAACCGGATCAATAGCGATGGCTCTTATTCCCTGCAGACCGGTATGTAGAATATATTGATTGAATCCCTGGAACCGATATTGAAACAAGCTGTCACTCCCGGCAATCCACAGGGAATGTTCAATCTGATCATAAACCAGGGCATTCCCGATTGATACTGATTGCGGAAGTGGAATTGTTTCGATCAGATCACCTGAAAAATCATAGGTGATAATTAATTCTTGATTAGTTTGTGTGAGCACAAAGATTCGACCGGATGCGTGATCGATAGCAATGTCAACAGGACGAGAATCGATGGAAATTTCAGACTGAATATGTAAATCCATATCTAAAAAATACAGTCGTTGCTCCCAGTAATCAGCCACAATCGCTTGATTGTGAACAGTATCCACCTCAACTGCAATTGGTGAAGCTAACTGTAATGTGCCCAATACATGTGCGCCATCATAGGTTAGTCGTTTCACGATCATTGCATAATAATCCGTAATCCATATATTAACCGGACCGGGTGTAATTACAATCGGCTCGGATAAGGTGCTGCTGTCAAAAGCAGTGACAGTCTGAACGGCGTAGGAATAGGTGGAATCGTATTGGACAGCCAAATCAGAGAATGCTTCAGAGGGAGCTGGAACCAAATGATATAATTCAGGGAGCCCACTTCCCAGGGTCCGATAGATATTATAGCCAATCAGATCATTTACTTCCACTGGATTCCAGTTCAGGGTTACCGTTTTGCGATGTGATGTTACGGTCAGACCGGCAGGCCCTCCTTTGGTAACCGGATTTTGCGGATCGAAAGGATTCAGGCGTTCCCGGTCGCTGCAGGACCAACTTATAATTAATAACATTATGATAATGAAGATATTAATTTTTCTAATCATTGCTGAAAGACACAAATAGTAGCAGCATTCCCAATTCGGTGCCAAGAAATGATAATCCAACCAGTTGATCGTACCGAGTAGTTTGATCATACAACCGGTTCATTTCAGCATGATCGCCAGACACAAGGTAATTTTGGTAGGAATTTTCTGCCTGTAGATGAAAATAATAGGCTGCAGCTCCAAAAACAGTTGCGATGCCCAAACCAATAATACGTTGTTTGTTTAACCTAATGGTATGCTGATATGCTTTTTCGACTGCCAGTGTATCAAATTGAGCCGTATTTCGCTGGATTAACAACGTTGGTGAAATATCCGTTGATGTCACAGGATTAATTGTGGTGCTATCCTGCGACCGGATAGGAGCTAAAAATATTATTAAGGTAGTAAAAGTTAGTAATGTTTTCATGATCCCCCTTTGAGGAAATAAATCAAATATTTCCGGTCAATGAGAATGATCCCGTTGCTGGTCAAACTCAGATGGGAAATTACATTTTCGGCATTATAACGCCAGAGTTCAGCGCCACTGTTGTTACTTAATGCAACAATATGACCACGAGCAAACGGAACAATGATTTCAGCGGCAGTTGCTCGAAGTGGTAAATTTATTAGTCCTGTTCCCTGATGCCGCCACAACTCTTCGCCAGTGGTACAATTATATGAAATCACCAATCCATTGCTAAGCGCAACAATCAGGGTCTGATCAGTGAGATAGGGTTGAGAATAAATTGGAATATCATATTGTTTTTCCAAGATAATAACATTCTGGTTTAGATCATAAACTACCAGTCTACCGTTCGCATCGACTGCGGCAATTTTATTTTGATAAAAGCTGCTTTCAATCCTAGTTCCCATTCTTAGGTCTGTTTTGTACAGCAACTTTAAATCGGTACTATAACGAAAGAGGTAGCCGTTGTCGCCGAAGGCCAACAATGAATTGCCGGCATTGATTAATCCGCTCGTTAATCGATTGCGAATCTTTCGTTTATTTAATTCCGTGCCTGTGTCGGTTGCTAATGCAAACAATCCCATCGTGTTATAAATATATAATGTATCTCCAATAATGGCCATTGCATCCGGCTTCACCCGGAATTTCTTTTTACGCCACACTTTTTTACGAGTCTTAAAATTAAATGCTGTTAAGTCGCCTTCCATGACAGAACCAATATATAATCGGTCAGCCGCTATCAAGTAGGAAGAAATCGGTTCACGATAGGGCTGCCATATATTCCCCAGTTTTTTGCCGGTATTCAGATTCCACAGAAATAGCTCGCCACGAAAAGTGAACACCAAAATAGTACTGTCATTTAGTATTTCTATGGCATCCGGTGGAGAAAATAGTTTTTCCTGCCATTGCAATTCCGGAAGATTCGGCATGGATTTACCAATTGATGGATAATCGTGTATTATTTCTACATTATGCCGTAAACGGCTGCTGCAGCCAGCGGTTAATAATACAATAATCACTCCGGCCAGGTAGCACATCAATCGTTGATATAATTCTTTCTGAGCCATCAATAATCCCAGCCGAAGAAAAATTGAATAAACCAGTTATTGTCGATCGAATGAAAATCTGTCCGTCGTCCCAGATCGAGACGCAAGACTAAGCCACCGAGAAATAATCCACGTACCCCAATCCCCATGCTCCCTACCAGGTCCGGACGATTAAAATCCCAGGCATTACCGGCGTCTAGGAAAAGAGCTCCGCGAATTGGCGCTACACCAATCGCGAATCGCCTGAAATTAAGTGCCAGGCTACTTGCAAAAGGAAAACGCAATTCCTGATTGAGCATAATATATTTTCTACCATAGATCTCATTAATTCTATAACCGCGCAGCCCCCAACTTCCTCCGATATAGTAGCGCCGGATATCAATGCCATCATTTACCCAAATCATGGTACGTTGCGCGAAGGTTAGTTGAGAAAGAATACGATAGTAATATCGCAAATCAAATAAACCAGTAAAATTATGAATTTGATTACTCTTTAAATTGAAGGTAGGTCCAACTGTAATGCGCAGCCGCCATCCGTCGATAGGACCGGTATAATACCATAATGAATTATCGTGGACAAAAGAAATAAAATTTGATATTAATAGATTTGATTCCGTTTCGTCGCCATAAAAATTCTTTTCAGAATACCACAATGTTCCACTGAATTCCAGTCGATGAAAAACATCGATGGGATAGTTTAGTGCAGCGCGTATACCATAAGTTCTTTCAAAATAAAATGCTTGATATGGATCAAAATAATCATTGGCAAAATGGAAGATACCGAGCGCTCGGTTGGAACGGCGAGTGAGATCAACCATTGTGACTGCAAAATTGAAGCGTTTTAAGAATTCACCTGAGCTGTGAGCTGTATTTGTAAGCAGGAAATGGTAGTAACGATTACCAAGTAAATCTGAGATACTTAGCTGGGCGCCACCGAGCAAACCATAAATCGGATCGTAAGCTACTGCTGTTTGTGCCAAATCAAGGCTGAAGTCATGTTTATAGGGCTTTTTCTGTTTAGTGATCGACATGTCGATGGACGGAGCTTCCCAGGCCCGTTTCAACGGTAAAACAGCGGATGTATCCTTAGTTGCCGGCCTATTCAACGATTGCAATGGTAACTTATGAACCTGGAAGCTGTATTCCTGGAAAGTACTGGCTAACAGGGTATCTGGTCCCAGCGTTGAAATATCGTGTACTCCTGTATGAAAATTTGTTATTTGGCTGATTACACGCTTTTCTACTATTCCGGTATCGCTGGCAGTTATAGCCCAGACATTGGCCGTTCCCGACCGATCAGAAATAAAATAAATTGTGTTAGAATCGACTTCAGACCACAGTGGATAACTATCGTTATATTTATCGTTAGTGATCGTTGATATACTTTTATCCTGCAGCCGGATAAGAAAGAGTCCGGTTCCGCCATCTAAATCCGGCCTACTACGGTCGGAACTGAATATGATATTTTCTCCTGTGGGATCGAAACAAGGACCAGTATCGGAATAAATATCATCAGTCAGTTTAATGACAATATTTTTAACAATTTCCCATATATATATATCTTCAAGGCCATTAAAGTTCTGGGAACTGAAAACGATTTGATCCCCGTTTGTATTCCAGCGTGGTGATCGTATCGTAATTAGCTCTGGTTGACTAAAACTATTGGTTTCCTTACCCGTTGCTAAATCCATCAGTCTGATTACATCTTGGCGACCTGATTTTGCTACATACGCCAAAATACCATTACAGTTAATATTCAATCCGGTTTGCAAAATATGTAGTGATTCATGGCCAGCATCGCGACCCCCCTTGATTACGACATTATTCCGGTCGGGGTTATCCAGTTCCTGCAAAATAATATCGGAATATCCATTACGACTGGTCAGGTAAACGATATGACGCTCACCATTATAATCGGTATATGCCACAGGACTCACATTGATACCTTGCCGCGTTAATTGATTAGGGTCATTGGGAATAACCGAATTATAAATCAGTGCTTCAGCTACCTGTTTTTTTAGAGTCAATTTCCAATCCAACGTTAACGATTCCCAGGATTTGCCAATTACGCCACTAATAGTTTCCTCGAAAGATTCATATTGCCAAAAATCTTCCATCAGTTGGCTTATACGGTCGGTGCCGTAGGTTTTTTCAATGTACCCAAGGAATGATTGCCCTTCTTTATATAGAAGAAATCCGGCACGATACAACGCCTCACTGTCAAGTGGGAACAGATGATCATATAACAAGGCATCACGAATAACCATTTCTGCTTGTGAATCCCAATCAGTGGACCACAATTCCGCTAGCCCTTCAATGAACCACAGCGGGAAATTTGGAGATTCCCAGGAGCCAAGATTTCTGGCCGTTTGTGAAATTTTGGCATAGGTAAATACATGCACCAGTTCATGTCTGATAACATGCCGGAAATCATGCATATTTCCGCCATAGGGAATCACAACACGTTTTTTTATAAATTCGAAGAATCCGCCCACCCCTTCCGGTATATGATAAGGCATTATATTGGTTTGTTGGAAATGGATATGATTACTATATATAACTAACGGTACACTGCGATTTAAAGTATAATTGAACTTCTGTTCCAGTTCAACGAATGCTTCTTCAGCAAAAAATACTGCTGCTTGCGCTAATTGCTCCTCGCCCCTATAATAATAAAGATTAAAATGGTCTGATTCTAAAACCTGCCATTCAAAATTATCGTATTGAATTTTATTACGGCCAAAATAAAATTGGCTATAAATCAGTCCGGGAAAGGATAATAGAAAAAGTAGAAGTAAAGTAATTTTAGTAGATGGCATTTGTTTCGTTATTTCGATAGTCTGACGCCGATTGTAAAGAATTATAATCGATTTGTATTATAGATCCTGATATGATTTGTGTCTAATCGATGTATTTCTTTTAATCTTACGATGGTATAAGCGCTTTTACCAACATAAATGCTATTGAAAATAAACTAGTTCCAATATAGGTGTTAACTAACCGTAATTGTTTTACAGCTGCTTGATATTCTTTGGTATAAATGGTTCGATATTCGGAACTCTCAAAAACAATTTGATTACTGCGTTTAATTGGGAAGCTGACTGGGCGTTTATAGACCAGATAGGCCGGTAAACCGGAGATTAAAGCAAATTCTAATAATTTACTGCGGTAGGGGTAATCCGGCATGAGACCCGAACCGGTGATGAGAAACAATGCGCAAAACTCGCCTCCACCCCATTTCACCAACCAGGATCGGTATTGAAAATCATCAATCGCATCATAACGGGCTTGCATCCGGATGAGATCTTTTTCACCATCAGTCAATGTTTTAGCTGATACACTGTTTGGAATAAACAATTGTAGAGAAATGACGATTATCCAAGATAGTAAGTATTTTAGTCTATCAGTTGTATATTCTTTTGGCACAGTATCGATTACATTTTGCGGTTAGCTAAAGTTTTCTGCGTTTCAATTTATTTCATAATTTAAGATTTTCAAACTGACCTAGTGTACAAATAACTGTAGGCATTACGGACCCCAAGCTTTAAATAGAATTTATTATGTAGGATAGCATATAATAATGATATCTTTTGAGTTAGCATTAGCATCAACTAAAATCCGCGTCGCAGAATATCTCAGCTTGAAAAATAAAAAATTGGACTTGGCTTTTCCAGGAATCGTGTGGCAAGCCTGCTTTATGACACAGGTGATTTAATGTCTGTCGTAAATCCCAACTGTTTTCTATAGCTACCTGCGGTAAAAACAGTGCTGAATATCCCCCCTTCCGTAATGCAATACCATCGCGACCAAGCACTATTTCTTCCGGATTATTAATTGCTTTTTTAGGAGTCAGAATAGAGATTTCAATCTCGATTTCAGCCAATTCCGATGATTCCACAGGATTGAAGCGCCAGTCATGAAAAGCCGCCTGGACCGCCATCAACCTAACAATTTCTTCCACAGATTGGGCAGCATCAGTTTGACCGATACAACCACGTAATTTTCCATTTCGGCGCAGCGTAACAAATGCACCTCGCTGCTGCTTCAGGATTGATTCAATCGCCTGTTTGTGGGGTATAAAATTACCATCTAAATATTGTAAGATAGCTTTACGAGCAATTTCCAATAGATATTTTTTTTGATCTTTGGTAAACCCGGAAAACTGCGATTGTTTTCTTTTTTTCAACATTCCGATAGAATGAGTTTGACCATACAAATTCAAATTGGAAATAATATTTATGCCAAAAAGTTATATGAAATCGTTGAATTGATAGATTTTAGGATTGGTTGCTTTTTGCAAAGTTACGATCAATGATTTCAGCTAATCCTTTAATAGTATACGGTTTGGAAAGGTAATCGTCAAAACCTTGCGTTAGAAATTGTTCCTGCATTCCTTTCATTGCATGGGCAGTTACTGCAATTGCAGGAATTTTTTTATATTTATCCTGTTTGCGGATATTTTTTAGAAATTCTACTCCATCCATTTCCTCCGATAAACTAATATCAATGAGCATTCCATCAGGATTGATTTCATCGATTTGCGCTAATGCTTTTGGACCAGAATCAATAGAAACAAACTCAACTCCCAGTCTTTTTAATAAATATTCCATGTACTTAACATTTGCCGGGTTATCTTCTAGAATGAGTAATTTGAGGGTTTTTTTCTTATTATACATAGCGTTGGTAACTTTTTTATTATTGCTTCGCGCTTTTTTTGTTTTAGGTTGGGAATAGTCACCCTCTAATTTATATAATGGCAATATAATTGTAAACTTGCTGCCATGGTTAGGTTTACTTTCTACTTCTATGTGACCTTCCATAGCTTGTATTAAGCGCTGGCTTATTGCCAGACCTAATCCAAGACCCTCATAAGAGCGACTGAATCCTTCTTCTGCTTGTTTAAATAATGTAAACAGTTGAGGTTTAAAACTATCCCCAATTCCAATGCCCGTATCCTGAATATCAACTCGAAATTCATTTGCGGATTTGGATGTAGTAATCGTTATAGATCCCCGATCGGTGAATTTTACGGCATTTCCAAGAATATTAACCAATACTTGCTGCAACCTTACAGCGTCGGCATAAATTTTTGTTTTGGGACAATTATATTTTTCAATGACCTGCATGTTTTTCTGGCGAGCCGCTCCAGAAATTTCTGAAACAGCCTGCTTAACAACATAATCACCTATCAAAACTTCTTCCTGAAGTGCAATCTTCCCAGCCTCGATCCGTGAAATGTCTAGGATATCATCCATCAGACGTATTAAGCGAGTACTTCCTTCATTGATTAAACATATAAATTCTTTTTGCTCATCGGTTATGTCCTGCTCCATCGACATTTGTAAAATTTCAATATAGCCTAAAATAACATTTAAAGGTGTTCTGACTTCATGAGACATAGTGCTTAAAAAGACACTTTTCATTTTATCTGAGATTTCAGCGCGTTCTTTTGCTTTCAGCAATTCTTCACGAGAACGTTTAAGGCTGGTAACATACATACTGCCAACAAATTGCCGACGGAAGAAAAATGCCAGTACAAACGAGCAAAGATGAAACATAATTAACAGGATACTGTCGACGACAATATCCGGACGTAAAAAAGTCAGGCTGATCAGGCCGCATATAGCCAAGATGTTTACCGCGTATTGCTCCCGCCAAAAACGATGGTAAAAAAAAGTCGCCAGGAAAATTGTCATGAAATTAGCAATTAGAACGATTGTGTAATATTTACCAAGGGTAATCAGCAACCAATACTCATAGACCAGACAGAAGATCAAACCCGGGATTAATAGTGGTATGAATAAATGGTCACGCGATTCGTCATAAGGAACTATAAATTTCTTCCGGCTGATATAAATGACGTTCAGTAAGAATAACACGATAAAGATGACTCTGAGGCGTGGATAAATCAGGGCATCAGGAAACAGGATAAAATCAAATGGAATCAATAAGGCCATAAACAATATGGCCATTATGGTAAAATATTTCGTATAAATCGGCTTGTTTAGCGCCAACCAGGTACGATATGATGCTAATACATCATTTCTATCAGATGATGTGGCAAAGAACTTACCAGGCATGAAAGTGTCGATTAATTCGTTTGGTTGTGGCTGCTTGGTCATTGTACTTATAAATCGTAGTCGCTATTACAAAGAAAATTACAAAGATTAAGTTTTATTATTAAAGACTATCTATTGTATTTCCTAGATCGAGAGAGATATTGTGGAGCCCCACGGCTTCGGCCTACTACGCTGATCAGATACGAAGGTTAGGCAGTTGTGACTCCTCCAAGCTACGGCGACACTGCGCCGAAACATATTCGCATTCATCGCCGGATTAATATCCGGTGCTTTCTGCGTAGGCGGGATAAATAAAAATAATATTCAACCGTGGTAGTTTTACAAAGTAAACTGACCAGGGGCTAACTATTTGTTAACCCCTGATTGAATTGGACTATAAAATATAAATCATCGCCATACCATTTATTGTGATGATATCATTGATATTAGTATCCGCAGTTACACTAAATATCTTTTCTTTAATTTTTCTGATTTTCTTGATATCAATTCGGTGAATAATATCATTACATTGTGTGATTAGTTTAGGCATCTGAATATCCAAAGAAGTCGGCCAAACTTTAAGTACTTCTTTACCATATGGATCATATTTCAAACCCTGATTATGACACATGAATACGTATAACATTTTTTGCATATGTACCAGGACTGAGAGGAAGATTAGATGACTGGGACTATTTTTCATTGAACTTTGATATTCCCGGTTAAAGGTAGCCTCAATATAATTATCTCCAATCCGGTATTCTTTAATGTATAAAGACTCTTTTACACCCATATTCGGCATCACATTAAAGATTAATTGGTTGCAGGTAGATTCCTGGATAACTGTACTTCCGTTTATCCGCGAATAGTTAATTGCAGAATTGAAGATTTCTGGATTATCTTCGTGATAGGGATTCACATTATTAATATTCTTCATTTTTTACTCTCCTCAGTGTTACATTATTGACAATCAGCTTCATTAGCTTGATACAGTCATTTATAATAAAATATCAGGCATGACGACGATTCAGTTTAGGAAAAGGAAGGAACATATTCGAATGTCTGATATATTCTTCGTAGCGGGGAAAACGCTTTAATAAAACCGCCTCTTCCCGGTAGGCAGAATTCACATAATACGCTGTCAGTACTGCCAGATTAATTATAATCCAGATCGATCCAGTAGCAATTGCCATTCCGATTAATAGAATGATATTGGATGTGTAAATCGGATGACGAACATATTTATACAGACCATCTCTGATGATGTCCTTGGGGACGAAAGAATCAAAACAAGGACTGTAATGTTCACCAAGATTGAGCTTGGCAGTGACAAAGAAAATTATGGCAATCGTTGCAATCGAAATACCAAAATAAACCAGATAAACTTCATTATGAAGTTCAATAAATACCGGATGGTTGCTTATAAACGAACCAATACTTGCCACTATCGTCGTGATTTGTATATATCGGTAAATATAACTGAAACTTGCTGGCGTTTCAATTTTTTCTGTTTTATCATTAGCGTATTTGCGTCCCTTGTGGTTATAGAAATGGGCAGAAATACCCGCCATTGTAATTGAGAACAAGGTGGCTATTATCCCATCAATAGTTATGCTGCTAAGCCAATTTTGTAAACTGCTGAGGTAATTATTACCCATTACTGCACCTTGATAATTGGCATATAGCGTGGCGGTTATAGTGATTCCTGATAACCCTAACCATAACCACAATGGAGTTTTCCTCTTTTTCGGATAATTATGTTGCATATCCAACCCCTTTGCTTTTTTATGATTGATTTCAGTTAACCGATCATTCATCGAATTTCGTACGCTCTGTTTCTTCCATATATCCATGTTCCACTAACCAGTCTTCAAAGATTTTTAATATCTGGTTATTCAATGAACGGTAATTTTTATTGGCTAAATGCCTGACAATATTCCATATTCTGTCTGGCAAGCGCACAGACAAGACCCTCATTTCTGTCTTCGGTATTTTAGCCATAACCAAAGTTAACTGTTTATAACCACTATTAACAGTATAAAATTATATATAAATCAATTTAACTTAATATAACCATACTGCACCACTTTAAGTATTTATTATATATCCCAGCGTTGTATCCGCAATACAATTCAGCCCGAACTATATCTAATTGACTGTAATCGTCGATAATTACAGTTTGTTCTTCTATTTTGATACAGTTGCAGTCTTATTGGATTCCTTAATATATGCCAGTATCAAATTTTTCGCTGCCTGGATACCATCAATATGAGTCCTTTCGACACCGTGCGAACTACTAACGCCGGGACCTATCAAACCAACTTGCAGATCCCTTCCTGCTGCCAGCGCTGCACCGCCATCACTGCCATAATAAGGGAATATATCAACTTGATAGGGCAACCCGTTCTTCCGGGCTAAACGAACTAATTCACGGCGCATTTCATAATCATAAGGTCCTCCACTATCTTTGGCACAAATTGAAACCGCTGTTTCACGGCCCTCCACTTTCTCCCCAACTACCCCCATATCCGCTACGAGCAGTATTTTAGCAGATTTCGGAATACCAGCCGCTCCACCATGCCCGACCTCTTCATAATTGGAGAAAAAGAAACCAACACTATAGTTTTTAATTTCATCATGGTGATTCAACAGGATATCGAGCATGATAGCGGCGCAAGCTTTATCATCTAAAAAACGAGACTTTACAAAACCGGTATCCGTATATTCGAAGCGTGGATCAAAAAACACAAAATCGCCTATTTCAATCCCAAGCTTTTGAGTTTCCTTTTTTGTGGAAGTTAATGCATCCACGCGGATATGCATTTTTTCCATCTTACGTTCGCTCTTACTAACCTCGCGATTGACATGAGCCGCCGGATTATTGATTAGAAAAGTACCTCTGAAAATTTGATCTTTTTGGGTCAAGATGGAAACATGTTCACCTTCAAAGCTGTTTGGGGGCCAGCCTCCGATTTGTGTAATCTCTAAAGTGCCATCATCATTAAAATATTTCACCATTGCGCCCAGCGTATCCACATGACCCGAAATAATCACTTCGGGTTCTTCGGACAGGCTGATTAGCAGAGCGCCTTTATTGGTTCGTTGACAAAGATATTTTTCCTTAGACAATAATCCTTCAATATGATCCAATATATTTTTTGTATAACCACTGGGTGATGATATTTCTACCAGTGTTCTAATTAATTCCACTGTCATTTTATTAACCTTTCCTATTTGGTAATTGAGAATTTACAATCCAGTCTTTGATGGTAAAAGGATATCACTAAGGTCAAACGGTTATTATGGCATTTAGAGCCGATCTAAAAATTTCGCCTGTTTGTAGTTTTGAACTATTTGACGGAATACATTTTTAAGGCCAGATTCCATAGTGAAATTTGACCGGAAATAGAAATATTCATTAATATTAAATTTACCAGAAATTGTATTGGCAATGGATTATCTAGCCACGGTAGGATTTAAATCATAATTATTGACACAGTAGAAAGGATGACTTTGATGCAGAAATTCATAATACTCGGTTTATTGCTGATATTGATAGCCTGTTCCGGGGAAAAAACAGAAATGGGAGTAGTCGAGTTGAAAAGCCGTCAGGATTCAATTAGTTACAGTATTGGTATGGATATTGGCATGGGTATGAAATCGCAGTATATAGAAATAGATCCAATCTTGTTCCACAATGGTTTTCAGGCTGGTTATACCGAGCAAGAGGGTATTATTCCCGAACCACGCCGTCAGGCCATTTTAGTTGAATATCAGGGTGAATTAAGAACCATTCAAACCGAAAAACGTAAGGAAGCAAGTATCAATAACTTGGTTGCGGCCGAACAGTTTTTAGAAGAGAACAGCACAAAGGAAGGGGTAGTTGTTCTTCCTAGTGGATTGCAGTATAAGATCATTGAGGCCGGGAATGGACTAATCCCTGGTGTTAAAGATCGCGTAAAAGTACACTATCGCGGTACCCTGCTTAATGGGAAAGAATTTGACAGTTCCTATCAGCGCGGTGAACCGTCAGTTTTTGCCACAACCCAAGTCATTAAGGGTTGGACCGAAGCTTTACAACTCATGCCGGTTGGTTCAAAGTGGGAATTATATATTCATCCGGATATTGCCTATGGCCAGCGCGGCTCACGCAACATCGAACCTAACAGCGCCTTAATCTTCGAAATTGAATTGCTGGAGATAGTCGAACAGTAATCCGAATCTATTTTATTTTCCCGGGGACAGTAAGTTGATATTTATTGTCCCCGTTTAATTTTTCCCCCATACTAAAATTATTTTTACCAATGTATTGTAGCTCTAACTATTCTACTGCAAAAATTAGTGAAAGCATAGGTGAAAAGGATCTGTCAGAATCTGGCAATAAGGTTACAGTGGTCCGAATAGACCCTTTGGAGGAGTTATGGTTGGAGTCAGGTATGTGAAGTCGTAGAGCTCAATAAAGGTGGATTAAAATATAATCATAGGTTGAAAATAGATTTCGGATATTCTTTGTTTTTCAACACTAAAAGCTCCTTTCTGCTGGTCGTACAATTGACGGTGTTCAAAACCGTATCCAATTTTAATTCCAGCCAATAACATCTTTAGTGGAAATACTTTCCCGAATGCAATATAAAGTCGTGATAAGTCTTTATTTATCCCCTTAGCTGGCACCTGGAACTCGAAATTAAAACTACTGTTTTGCATTAGACCCCAATCAAACATACCCTTATTTGTTCTTAATCGCGATAAAGAAAAAGTGATTGTATTTGGCAGGTTTGTAATACCATACCAGCGATAGCCGATTTTGATGTCCCATTGATTGGATGAAATTATGGTCTTGCCTTCGCCTTTTAATTTCCACTCCAACCGCATCCAATTTGATCTTACCAGATAATTATCAAAAATCTGGTACAGACCGCCTGTTGCTACCAGTCCTGCTGCTCCCGATGCGGCTACAATTAAATCATAATTTTCATTTAGATTCCAGAATGTGCCCAGTTTTCCCAAAAATATACTCATTGACCATGGTTCCTGATAACCGGCACCCAAACTGCGCAGTAAATTGAATTCGGGCGTAAGATTGAAATTAGTATAAAACTCAGAATACTTAGTTTTTATCGCAGCCGATAACCACGATAGCGGATATTCCGTGAACTCCACAAATAAGAATTCAGGTTTAACCGATTGGATCAATAAATCACGATAAAGTTTCAACTCATTCTGTTCCCAAAATATCAATTCCCGTTTAGGCTGCAATTCAATATAGATTGACTCATAAACACGATAAGGACCTAAAACAACACTTGCTCCGGTTTCCCGATTGCCAAGGCGTAAATGTACATCGTATCGATTTGAGAATTTTACTTTCCCGGCGGTAGATTCGCCGGGTGATTGAAGAGTATCGGGTACTGCACTAAACAAACAACCGATAAAGACGATGATCAGAAAAAATGATAACAAATGGTTAAAGAGTCGAAAGTTGAACAAAGATGTGGCACCATCAATCATTGGAACGAATATATTTGTTTTATAAGATACGGTACATTAAATAATTGAGGGACGCTTAAGTTAAAGAATAAACTGCTTCACAGATGAAGTAAGGAACAATAATTGGACTCAAATATTTCTCAAATCACCAAAAAATGAAATCAATAATCTTAGTAATTTCATACTCCGAATTAATAGAAAAGGCAGCCTTATCTTGAACAAATCAAAGTTGATCATTCCAGTTATCCTGATTTTGATATTATTTTCCGGTTGTACCACCACTCAGGCCCTGGTAAAACCTGATTATGAATACCATGATATGGACCGACTTACCAAAATAGTTCATAAACGGACTGAAAAATTCATTAGACGCGGAATCAAAGCCAAGTTAGATTTCCCAATTGATGAAAGAACCTATATTGAGCAGGTGTTTGCCGATCGGAAAAGCAAACAAATTGATGTTTATTTAAGTAAACATTTTTCATATATACCTTTTCGTCCTGAAAATATTGCTATTATTTATGCTGCCTACCAACAAACCCTGGGTTGGCCTTTTCGTAATTATAACCTCACTATTCATTCGCTGGAGGAACCAATCGAGAATTTAATTCCCAATATTTACCGAACCAGTGACAACCTAGATTATAGTCGTTTACCAAAGATGATTTCACAAATCCCTGCGATAGTTACCAATGTGAGCAGGAAATATTCACCAGTTGATGGATTGATTAATCATTCGGTAGCATTATGGCATAGTCATGGCTGGTATTACAACAATGTTGGGAAGCACTGGTCCTGGCAACGCCCGCGATTATTCCAGACCGTAGAAGACCTTCTACCCATGTCATTTACTTTAAATTATTTAATCCCGATGCTTGAAAATGCCGGTGCTAATGTATTTACACCCCGCGAGCGTGACATTCAGGTAAATGAGGTTATTGTTGATAACGACCGGCCTAGTGCCAGCACTTACTATAATGAAATAACCCATTCTGATTCCATTGCCTGGTCTACCCCACCTGATACTGCCTTCGCTGTTGGTAATCCGCCCTATCGCAATAACATTACGCCGTTTAAACTCGGTACGCATAGAATAGTAAGCACTGATTCGCAGGAGACCGCCCGTGTCGAATGGATACCGAAAATCCCTGAAACCGGATTGTATTCCGTTCAAATTACTTATAATGCTTGCGACAGTTCCACTATTGATGCAATGTACTCGGTGTATCATAACGGCGGGCGTACTGATTTTAAAATCAATCAGCAGATTGGTGGCGGAACCTGGATCTATCTAGGAAAATTTCAATTTCAAGCCGGAGTCCATCCTGCCTCAGGTAAAGTAGTATTATCCAATAAAAGCGGAAACCCCGGACAAGTGCTGTCCGCGGATGCTGTAAAATTCGGTGGCGGTATGGGTAATATCGCCCGTGAGGGGCAAATCAGCCACCGTCCGCGCTACCTTGAAGCAGCACGTTACTACTTGCAGTATGCCGGCATTCACGATACACTGGTTTACAATCTGCAAGCGGACACACTGGATTACACCGATGATTACCAGTGTCGCGGTGAATGGGTCAATTATCTGCGAGGAGCGCCATACGGACCCAACCGTGATCGTCTGACGGCGGGTCTGGGAATTCCGGTTGAAGTTTCGCTGGCCTTCCACACCGATGCGGGAATTACCAGAGATAATTCTACGGTTGGTACCCTGTCGATTTACAGTTACGAAGACATTGACTCGAACTTGGTCTTTCCCGATGGAATGTCCCGGTTGGCCAATCGGGACTTGGCTGATATCATGCAGACGCAATTAGTGGATGATATTCGCTTTAATTATGATCCCAATTGGCAACGGCGGGCATTAATGAATGCCGGGTACAGTGAGGCGTATCGACCCAATATACCGTCCGTTTTGGTTGAGTTGTTGTCGCATCAGAATTTCACTGATATGCAGTTTGCCAACGATCCGCGCTTCAAATTTGATGTGGGTCGCGCAATGTATAAAGCGATTCTGAAATTTATTGCTGTTCAGTATAATCGTGAATATGTAGTACAACCCTTACCGGTTACTCATTTTCAAACACAATTGTTCGATACAGCAAGTGTAAAACTGCTCTGGAAACCTGTACTGGATCCCCTTGAAAGCACGGCTATACCACAGGGCTATATTGTTTACACTCGTAAAAACAACACTGCTTTTGATAACGGTTTGTTGGTAGGTAGACCGGAACTACTGATTGATAATATTGAGCCAGGAGTTATTTACAGTTTTAAGGTTACAGCAATTAATTCCGGCGGTGAAAGTTTTCCATCAGAAGTTTTATCAATCTGCCGACAACCCGCCGACAGTCTACCCCCAATTCTGATCGTAAATGGTTTTGACCGTATTTCGGCGTCGGTGATTGTCGAATCCAAACTAACAGCCGGATTTGTTTCCAGCGATCACGGGGTAGCGGACAATTATGATATCAGCTATACAGGAGCTCAATACGATTTTGATCCTGACTCGCCATTCATTACCAATGTTTATCCCGGTCACGGTGCCAGTTGGTCGGATCATGAAACCCGCATTATCCCCGGTAATACCCATGATTTTCCTTTCACCCATGGAACAGCCATTCGATCCATTGGCAGGTCATTCATTTCGATCAGTGATGAAGTACTGGTGGACAGTCTGTTGAACCTGTCAAACTACACTATTATCGATTTAATCCTTGGAGAAGAACGGGAAACTTCCTGGCCCAAAGAATATGGTAATCAAAAATTCGGTCGCAAATACAAAACCTTCCCTCCTGCTGTTCAGCAATGCCTGATAGATTATCTACAAAACGGGGGCAGTTTGTTTGTGTCCGGTGCTTATATCGGCACAGATTTATTTCTGAAAAAACAATTAGATCATCCTGACATTGGTTTTGCCCGCGATACACTGAAATTCGATTGGCTGCGCGACCAAGCGGTACGAACCGGGGGTGTTTTTTCATCGGACTCGCTGTTTGCCCCTTTCGACTTTGATTTCACTTTTAACACCAACTTTGATCCTAAGATATATACCGTTGAAGCTCCCGATGCATTGCTGCCCATCGTCGATCAGTCAACAACCATCCTGCGTTACGCTGAAAACCACTATGGGGCGGCAATCGGATATAAAAACGACTATAATCTGGTGATATTCGGCTTTCCTTTTGAAACAATAACCACCAGTTCCGATCGCAGCTTAGTGATGACTAAAGTAATAGATTACCTGGAAGGTGATTTTTCAACAATTAAACCACCCGAAGAAGAACTAATGGATGTGGATATCGATGCGGTACGGGAATAATTAATAACCTACAGAACCTCTTTTACATATACCTCTTACTTCATATATTGCAGTACATACAGTAACTTTAACGTATAACCGGTTTGGTATTATTTTCCGGATTTCCTGAATCCAGCAGTGCGTTTGTTTCGGAAAGCAGCAAATGCATTCCGTGCAAATGCGCCATATGATCACCGGCCGTCTGCCCAAGATAACCCTTTAAATTGAAGCGACCTGTATCACAGCTTGAGTAACTGGTACCGATTTCATCCACTGTTGTATCCAGTCGGCGGGTTGCACCCAGCCGATCTATGAGATAATCTGCAGTCTGGGTAGTATTTTCGTATCCGGTAGTTAAAATACTGGTGTGGGTAATCAGCATAATTTTTTTTGCAGCGCGAGCATCCCTGGCAAAACGCAGAAAATCCTGCATCTGGATATCCCTGACAGGAGGATCGGAATTACAATGCAGCCCATCAGCCAGATTAATTGCCGATATTCCAGTGTAGTAGGACGGGGTTTTCAATATCTCCCGGATTCCCGCATAACCGGCACTGAAAGCAGTCATAATGATCTGTTCAATTCGTGGTGCATTAATAATATTTTGTTTTTGCAGCGTGTTGGTGATCGTGTCTAATATAGCTGAATATCGGCCCTGAGAGCGGAAATAATTCTGATAGGGACTTGAAAAGGCGCCGAGCTGAATATTGAACAGGATGGCATTTACGCCGGCTACATAAACCTGGTCTTCCGCCGCCCAGGAAGCACTATGCAAATGGAACACCAGTGTAAATTTGCCATCAATTGGGGGAGCATAGTAGTCGGGAATGAATAATTGGGCGAATTGACCACTAACACCCTGGTTTAATTGCAAACTGTTGGTAAGATCAAAACACGTACCAACCGCGTTACCCTGCGCTGAAATACTTACGATAATGATTGATATAACAAATATTATTTGATTTATTTTGATCATTGCGTAGGGCTAATCTTGATCAGTTTGATGGCAGTCTGTTAACAAGTTCCATGAGCCAGCAAAGCGATCCGTAAACCGGCGCGATTCATTTTATTATAGGTTCGGCAGGCGTCCGGAGTTCTTTCGAGGATTATCTTTTGAATACCTTTCGAGCGGATATATTCCTGTACGGAAAGTGGACATTCCAGAGCACCATTGACACCGATACCAATAATTAAAA
Organism: Fidelibacterota bacterium; assembly: GCA_013203115.1. Taxonomy (GTDB): domain Bacteria; phylum Fidelibacterota; class Marinisomatia; order Marinisomatales; family TCS56; genus JABMQW01. The sequence continues at coordinate 3,323 of JABMQW010000149.1, read as the reverse complement.
TATCAATGTTTTTGCCAAATACACCTGTGATCATTTCCGTGGTTAATTGATGTCCCTTCCTTTCCTTCCAGGCGCTGACTGCGCTTCCGATCAGCCGGATATCTTTCCCCGCCCCAAGCTTCATTCCTGGCGATTTCGAATGTTCTTTGCCATTAATAATAAATATGCCCCGTGAAAATTCCTCAATCGGACCATTTGGATCAGTAAACATTGATTACTTCCAAGAATAAATTTCTAACATATTTTTCATTTCGTTCTTTTAACAAAGCCGAATTGCGTTGGCGAAGCACAACTGGGGCTGATGGAATGTACAATATTTGTATTATTAACTATAATTAAAAAAGAGCTCCTGCTAGGGTAACAGGAGCTCTTGGGAGGGGTATCATATAAATCAAATTTAATTTTTCTTAGCTTTCAAAAATCTGATATTATTTAATCTAACGTTATGAGAATGGAGACTGTTCCGTCCTAAATAATAATTCTGTTTAGAAAATGCCCTTCCACGATCATGTTGGTCTTGTACTTGGTTATCCAACCGCATTACTTTCACCAGCAACCTAATTTATATGGATTTAATGCTCGGAAAGTATCAATACCGGTGCCTGAAAATAAACGCGGAAAACTAAACCATCAACCAATAATTTACAGTTACTTCACATTTAGGGGCTGCTCCAAAGGAATACTTACCCAATCGGTCGGAAATAAAAACATTGATAACGTCTGAAATTCACGGAGCTGAGCGGTCGCTTTTTCTGTCGGATATCTCCACTAAAATGGTTATCGCATTACAGATATTCACTTTACGGCCGGATCTGTATTAATTCATTATTGATTTCTATCCAAATTGAAAATACCAATGTCACTGGCATGATTGTTGTAAATCAGTTTGCAGTGATACGGAAAGACAAATGAAAGAAAATAATCAAAAATCACCGCAGCGCGCTAAGCAGTCCACAATCAAGGGCGACACCGAACAGAAATGCTCTTTAGATGGTGCCAATCAGCAACAGTCCGACCAGGCAAAAGAAACTGTTCAAGATTTCGATAAACCGGCCACTACCAATCCCTGGCTTTGTGAAGATATGGAGTGGGGGTTCCACTTGGCTTGATACTTATCTAAACGACCGCTGCTTCCAACATTTTAATCTGTCCTATATTAGAATCGATCTCAACCTCAACGCCTATCGGTACGGTAAATTTATCCTCAATATGACCGATCATTGAACCATACCAGGCTGGTATCTGCAATGGTTTAATATGATCGTCCAAAACTTCCTCCAATGTGAGCGATCCATAGGATTCACCCGGTTTGCATTTGGTGCATTTCCCGAAGATAAATCCATTCAATTGCTGTAATATTCCTGCGAGTTTAAGCTGGGTTAGCATTCGATCTATGCGGTAGATATCCTCCTCCACCTCTTCCACAAACATTATCTTGCCCTTCCAATCGGGCAGATACTCTGAACCGACCATAGCCGAAAGAACCGCTAAATTACCCCCGGCCAAAATGCCTCTGGCCCGGCCCGCTGTAATAGTCAGTACTCGGTTATCGAATTGGACGTTTAGTTCATTATCATCCGGCGGATTAATTAAATCGACTATTTCTCCATCAAATAGGATTCGGCGTACATAATCAATGGTGAATTCATTCCAGGTTGAAATTCCCACTGGTCCATGAAAAGTAATTAAACCGGTTTTGGCAAAAATTGCCAGGAGTAAACTGGTAATATCACTGTACCCCATGATAATCTTCGGGTTTCGGCCAATTAGCTCATAATTAAGATACGGCAGCAAACGACTACAACCCCAACCACCTCTGACAGTTAGGACAGCATGAACCTCATCATCGGCAAACATTTCATTAACATCACTGGCACGCTCCATGTCAGTTCCAGCCAGATAACCGCGACGATTCAGAAGATTACGCCCACGCTTCGCATGTAAACCGAGCGCCTTTAAAATTTCTTCGGTCAGTGTAATATCATCGGGATGAAAAGTAGCCCCGGCAGGATTAATCAAACCACAGGTTTGCCCCGCTTGTAATCGCGGAGGAAACAAGCGATTTATTGAACGATTTTTTCCGTCTGGAAATCCAGGGATAAATGGGATTAAGACGATTACTCCCAGTGATTTTAGGAATTTTCGACGCTTGTAAATCAATTGCATGATATTTCTGAATGTCCTTTAGGATTCCAATCTAATCAAAAAGCTGTCCGGTAGCACTAAAAATTAATAATATTATTCGGATTGGTTGATAGTAAGGTCACTCTAAAAATTAAGGAGCAGTATCGAAGAATACTATCAGTAGAAATTAGCTTGTTTAGCGCTTTTTCAATATAGTAATCAGTTCTTCGGAAGTAACCGGTCGGCTATAATAGAAACCCTGGATCTCATCACAATAGTTCTTACGTAAATAATCCAACTGTGATTTGGTTTCGACTCCTTCGGCGATTACGTTCAACTTTAAACTATGACCCAATTTGATAATTGAACTTACAATAGCAGCCTCCTGCTGATTAAAATTCAGATCTCGGCCGATAAATGATTTATCGATCTTCAAGGTTTGAATTGGGAACTTTTTAAGATAATTCAAGGACGAATAGCCTGTACCAAAATCATCAACCGATATACCAACACCCATATTACGCAATTTATTTAAAGTATTAACCGCTTCATCAGCGTTGGACATTATGGTGCCTTCCGTGATTTCCAATTCCAGAAATTCCGGGGAAAGCTTAGTTTTATTGATTATATCAGCTACCTGATTAAGCAGGTCCGGTTCATGAAAATGCTGCGGCGAGAGGTTAACTCCTACCCTGATCGGTGTAAAACCCATGTCCTGCCATTTCTTATTTTGACGGGAGGCAGTTTCCAACACCCATTTGCTGAGTGGGATAATCATGCCGGTTTCTTCCGCAACCGGTATGAACTTGGTGGGTGAAATGATTCCATCTTCCGGATGCTGCCAACGGATTAAAGCTTCAACACCTACAATTGACTCATCTATCGCCGAAACCTGGATTTGGTAGTATAAAACGAATTCATTATTTGCAAGCCCCAGTTTTAGTTTTCTTTCCAGAGCAAATTTTTTAGTTTCATTTAAATGGACTTCGCTGGAATGAAAAACATAAGAATTATTTCCTTCTGATTTTGCATAATACATTGCGGAATCCGCATAGCGTAGAATTTCATCGACCGTGCGGGTTCCTTCCGGATATAAAGAAATGCCAATACTTGCTGTCCGTTTTAATTCATACTGATTTATTATAGTTGGAGTATTGATCACATTAAGCATATTTTGAGCAAATTCGGCGATTACATTT
>JABMQW010000148.1 GCA_013203115.1 Fidelibacterota bacterium | reverse complement strand
TCAGCCAATAATTAAAACATAACCAAATACTTCAAAAATCATCATTCGGTGCTCGTTGTTGGAAATTTATGATGAATGTCGACTATTGATTAACGAACGCTGGTTTCTGAATTTTGGCCGATGCGCTGATTAAATGACTTGGTTCTATTCTACAGAAAAACTGAATCGTGGTATAAGCTTTTGCTTCGAATGACGTTAATTCGGCCAATAATTAGATTATAGCCCAATTATTTCATCCCATTCCACAAACCACTATTAAAATTATCGAAGAATACTTTACGGTCATCAGGATCTTTTATGTCCTGACCGGCTTGTTCAGCAAGTTCGATATATTTTGTAGCCACTTGACGGTTGCCGGCAATGGCATTAGCCCGTGCTACGCATTCATAAGCGAAAGCGATGTCGAAATCCTGCATTAGCTCCGGATGTTTATCTGTTAATTCCAGACAGCAGTTAGCGTGTCGCAAGGCCGCTGCGTAATGTCCCAGTATTGTATATACCCGTGCTACCTGCCATTCGCCGCGCTGATGATTTACAGGAGTACCAACTTGCATCCATAAATAGCAGGAAGCATGGGCGGCATGGATCATCGCTTCATCATCTTCCGGTGTGCGATCCGTTTTTTCCAGCAAATCCCAAACCGAATTAAAATACATTTTAGCCAGTTTTTCCTGGGCTTGCTGCATACTGTAAGTTGTTTCATCAGTTGACATAGTGCCCTCCTGTTGCGTGTGGATGGTTAAAGGTAAACATGCTATTATCAAATTAACAGTAGTTTTTGAAATATACCTCAAGTTTCCAACCTTGATTTGTTCAATGATACCCTGGTTTCTGCTGAATTTAATCAGAGCCGATCCAGTTCATGAACAGCCCAGTTTTCATCCACCCATAATCCCATCAGTTCGACATCGGGATATTTTTTCTGTAGAAAATTTATGCTTTGTTCAATCTGTCTTACCTGGACTGCTTTTGACTCCGGATTGCCGGCACAGTCGTGATGGCCGACAACGGCTATTAGTCCCGAGCCATGTTTTTTAACTGAAATATCGATACGCAGAAGGATATTGTCCAGAATTGTTGAATTCTGTCTTTCGGCGATAATTTTTATTGGACCCGGCTCGGTGATACTGTCAACATATTCTACCCGATACTGATCGCGGAGATAATTGATGACCGGCAACTGGACTCGACCGTCCATGCAGTTAATTGTTGTACAAAAACGCATTATTCAATTCCTATTGGTTTAGATCAGTCAACAATTGAATTATTTTCATCCGCAGCTTCGTCCCCCTCCGACGGTGCATTGATTCCAGTATCAAAAACGTATTTCCAGCTACCGTCTGTCTGTTTACGCCAAATGGAAACGTAATAGCCCTGTGATTTATGATCTTCACCAGTTTCATCATCCATGGTAAAAGTCCACTTCCCAAGTGTGTAACCCAAATCACCCGCTGCTGCTACTTCAGCATGGTAAGGTTCCCAGGTCAGGGTAGCTTCGGGATAATCGGCGAATAATTGCTGGATCTGTTCCCGGCCTTCGAACGGATGATTCTTATCTCTGAAGATTACAGCATCATCGGTCATAAATTGATTAAATGCTGCTGGAACTCCTTTTTGAACCGAAAGATTTGAAAAGGCTCGATCAGTATCCATCAGCAGTTTTTTTTCTTTTTCGATATTCATCGAATCACCACAACCAACTATCATCAACAGAATGATTAATAGCAACTTTGTCCATTTCATGATTATCCTAAGCATTTTCAATGGATTTACGAATTTTCTGCAACTCAATCAGAATCTGGGATAATAAACTGGCGTCGTCGGCCCTGACTGGTTCGGCGGTGGTGATGGCTTCTCCCACCGGATGTAATTGTTTGAGTTTATTACGCAATTCATGGTGCAGTCGGTCAAAGTCCGTCAGACCGGCAAGTTTACCCTCGTACCCACTGGGATTCTGTGTTTGTCCGGCGGTCTGAATGCAGATTGAACCAATGCCAAGCATCCGATCAAACAGGGTTCTTTTTAAAGCGAAGTCAGTCACAGCGCGATAGGGAATATTCTGTTGTACTTTAGTGAGGATGCCTTTAAAGATTGTGATTCGATCCTCTTCTATTCGATATGAAAGATTCCGGATCCATAGTAAGACCAGCGGAACGGTAATAATCCACATCAGAATTATTAAGCCTAAGGTAATAAAGCCAATAATAAGTAAAGTTGTTTGGGGTAAAATTCCTTCTACTATTCGAATCAGTAATAAAATAATTCCAGCGCTGATTATAGCACTGCAGGTAATGGTCAGTAAAATATACCATTGTTTGGTTATCAGTTTGGGATCCGGTGTGATGTTCATTGAGATTATCTCCTGATTTAAATTGTTATGGTACCTTCCAAGTATTTGATGGCCTGCCCGGCAATGATTGTGCGGTCGCCGGCATCAGTGCAGAATAATTCACCACCGCGGTTGGAAATTTGTTTGGCATGCAATTTACGTTTTGACAATCGCCGGGACCAATATGGTGTCAGTACACAATGAGCTGATCCGGTAACCGGGTCTTCCGGGATACCAAGCGCCGGATAAAAGCAGCGGGACACAAAATCACAATCATTGCCCGGTGCTGATACTATCACTCCCCGGGGAAATTTCGTCAAATTTTCCATTTTTGGTTTTAACGATCGTACTTGTTGCTCGTTTTCGTAAATCGCGAGATAATCCTCCGCCTGTAATATTTCCTGTGGTGGATCGACCAGTCCGCTCAATAAATCCTGTGGTGCTGAGCATTGTTGGGGTGGACGGGCGGGAAAATCCAGCGCTAGTCGGTTATCATCTCGGGTGACTTTTAAGAGCCCGCTTTGGGAATTAAACGAAATCACCTTACCGCTGAACCCCAACTCATTGAATAAAACAAAGGCGCTGGCCAAGGTAGCATGCCCGCAGAGATCTACTTCTGCTACCGGAGTGAACCAACGCAGGTCATAATAATCATTGTCAGGTACAAAAAAAGCGGTTTCTGATAAATTGTTCTCCGCGGCGATGGACTGTAAAATATTATCAGGCAACCATTCTTTCAGCGGGCAGATTCCCGCCGGATTGCCCTTGAATACTCGACTGGTGAAAGCATCTACTTGGTAGAAAGGTATGTGCACGGCTATTTATTTCTCCGCCAAAAGGTTAGTCAATATACCTGTTGGAGAGCAGCCACCACAACTAAATTTGTGATAAAGGACAGGTTAGACTTTACTGGCCGAATAACCTGCTGAATTGATTGCGGCTATAATTTGATCACTATCGATGCCCTGACCATGCAATACCACCCTACCACTGTCCAGATTAACAACGGCTTTATTAACGCCATCGACTTCCTCTGCCGCGCGTTTTACGCTCATGGCACAATGACTGCAGGTCATCCCGGTAACATTTAAATGCATCATTTCCGAATCCATGATAGTTTTCTCCGTTTCAATTTTTGACGGCTTGGGTTTGTAGAAATAAGCAAAAAGTACAACAGCGATCAGGACTATCGCCGATAAATGTGAAATCCAGGAAATTGTTTCAGCACTATGTACATGATCGGTCATTTGTGGCATAACATTTTTAACAACCGGAACCAACCAGTTCAGGAACAGCCCGCTGACTACAGCACTGACAGCAACAGTGCTTAAGTAAATTATTGCCGTCGTCTTTCCCAGGACCTTTATAATTGTGGTAAAAGTAGCGGCATTGGTGGCGGGACCGGCAACCAGAAAAGCTAAAGCGGCACCGGGCGAGGCACCCATATGCATGAATCCGGCTGCAATTGGAACCGAGGCGGTAGCACAGACATAGACGGGGACACCGGCTGCCATCAAAATTAAAATGGAAACAATACCTCCGCCGATTAATCCCCCCAGATAGTCAGGAGGAACAACCGCTGCCATAACTCCGGCGATCAGAATACCAATCAGCAAAGCAGAGCCAATATCTTTTGGCAGGCTGATAAAACCATATTTAAGTACTCGTCCGATTTTGCTGGGGTTATCAACATCCTCACAACTGTCGCAGTCGCAATTGTCTGCAGCGCCGGCAACATCAGTTTCAGGCTTAATCCCTGGAGCCTTCTTTGCTCCGTTATCATCAGCCAATTGGACCAGCGCGCCTCCGACAATCCCGGTTAACAGCGCGACTACCGGTCTGAAAATTGCGAAAACGGGTCCCAGTAAGGCATAGGTTACGGCAATTGAATCCACCCCGGTTTGAGGTGTCGAGAGCAGGAAAGAAGTTGTGGCCGAGCGACTGGCGCCATGGCGATAAATTCCAGTCGAAACAGGAATTACTCCACAGGAACAAAGCGGTAGGGGGACACCAAACAGAGCGGCTTTAACGGCCGGCAGCATACCCCGGCCACCCAGGTGACGCTCCACCCATTCGGGATCGATATAGACCGACAGGATGCCGGCCATTAGAAATCCGAACAGGAGGTAGGGACCCATCTGGGTCAGGACCAACCAGGTTTCACTTAAAAAAATCAGGAGGAGATCGTAGAGCATAGGATTAATCTTTCGTTTCCATTCAATCGCCGGTCACAGTAATAATGTTCCCGGCAAATTTAGCGGCAGGTCAGAAAGGCAGGCAATTGGATTATTTGGTAGTACTCAGGGGCTGTTTGTTTGTCCCGAAGCGGCCGCTCCGCTCCAGTGCCTGGTTAAGCCTGCTTCACAAAAACACCAACTCAGACTGCTTTGTGACAAACAGCTTCTATGTTGTTGCCGTCCGGGTCGAAAACGAAAGCACCGTAGTAGTTCGGATGGTAGTCAGGGCGCAGACCTGGCCCTCCGTTGTCCACGCCTCCGGCGTCGATTGCAGCCGCGTAAAAGGCAGCTACAGTAGGTCTATCCTGACTCGCAAACGCAATGTGGACTGCAGGCTTGACTGCGTCTGCTTGACGTATCCAGAAGTCCGGCTTTCCCGCGATCCCGAATCCCCCGGCTTTTCCAAATTCCATCACAATGCTGTAGCCGAGTGGTTTTAGTGCTTTGAGGTAGAAGGCCTTGCTGGCGTCATAATCTGAAACGGTTATGATAATGTGATCAAGCATAAAATCCTCCGATTGTGGGTTATCTGAACTGACCTAGCGGCCTAAATCACTGGCGCAAACTTGACCGATCGTTTGTTGGTTGATTAACGAGAGCATGTTCTAAAATCATTCATTTTTTTAAAATCACTTGTCAATCGCAGTGGAACGTAGATTGGCACTCCCATCTTTTTGCATCCGATGTAGTGAATGTTAAATAACAAATCATGCAAGTTTCTAATTATTAATATTATTTTATAGACTTTATTGATGTCTCACGTGCTTCAGTGACTTTACTCTGGGTGTACCATTTTAAAAAATAACGTCCATCAGGTTGTTGAGTAAATACTATTTTTTCTAGTACTTCTAAATCATTTTTGTCTACAGAGAATGCAAAAGACCCATATGATTTCCATTCTTGGTCGCCACCAGAAATAGCAAATATTTCAACAATAAATCTCCCTTGTGGAAGAAGTTCATATTGAATTGGTTTATCAGGTACAAACATTATATGTTTGTGCACACTACTTCGCCCCGGAATATTAAACCCAATAAAACTTTCAAGCTTTGGAGGGGCAAGATCTTTACTAAACTGTAAAGTTCTATCTGTTGAAATAACTATTGACCTGAACAAAATATCTTCACCATTTGGAAATTTTAATTTTAAAGCAGCATCTTGAACAACACCACTTTTAGCTCCCTTATTGAGAAAAATAAGTTCAACTAATAATGCTGGTTCTCTATTTGGAGCCTTGTATGGATTGACAGTAAGCTCAACTCTACCGACATCAAATAAAGCCAAATTGAAGGGTTTCAATGTATTATTCCAATATGTAATAACTGAAAGTAAAATTGCAACACTGGAAAGCACGACTGCAAATACTTCTGACACACTCATTTTAAGTTTCCTTTTACGCTCTGACATAATATAAGACTATTTCAGTACCCTTTAGATATTTTTATGTGTTATCTAATAGTGTCAATATCTGGAATCTGATTATACATATCAGCCAGATAGCATGAAATAATTCCATAGTTCCCATCCCGGTCTTCATTAAAAGTCATATTCATAATGGGTATCGGAATATAAGACTGCAGCCTATGATTATAAATAAATTTAGAAAGTAGCGTACAGATCATTGGTGTTCCAAATCAATTTCGGTGAGTATACTCCACCGGTAAATAAAACCAATTACTCCATGCTTGGAAAAACAGTATCAGAAAAACATATTCCCGGTTTGGGACCGGTCCTGTTTGAGCGCAGTTCCCGGGCGCGGCGGGTAATAATTTCAGTCCGGCCTTTCCGGGGAATCCGGGTAGCCGTACCGGCTGGGGTTTCATTCGGGAAAGCTGAAAAAATGATTAGGCCCCGCCAAGCCTGGATCATTAAACAACTGAGCCGCGTCAAACAACAGGAAAAGCGGTTACTCGAACAGCCTGTTATCCCGGTTGAACAGGCTAAAATTCGGCTCCGGGATAGAGTTGCTTTGCTGGCCGACAAGCATGGCTTCACGCTTAACCGGATCTATATCAAGAATCAAAAAACCCGGTGGGGAAGCTGCTCAACCAAAAATAATATCAACCTGAATATTCAATTATATAATCTGCCAGCGCAATTGCAGGATTATGTCATTCTGCATGAACTGGTGCATACCGAACACCGGAACCACGGACCGGCCTTCTGGCGTCGTTTGGATCAATTGGTGGGAAATGCCCGGGGACTTGATCGGCGTCTGCGGCAATTCGGGCTTTCTGTCCATTGTGTCAAAAATATGGAGTCCATCAACCGCTTGCCTGTCGTAGCTTTAGTGAAGACTGGTGTTGATGGTAATAATCGCACCGACATGGTAGGTGCAGACCAAAAGAATGACAGAATACAAAACATATCGGCATAACCCACCGCATTTATTTATTGATAATGCAAAATATTTCATCACTGCTTCGACATACAACCGAAAACCATATTTAAAACCATCGTTTGTAAAGGAAAGATTATATTGGTCGCTGGAAAAAGAATTTTATAGGCATCATTGGGAAATAGAAGATTGGGTGATTTTAGACAATCATTATCATTTGATGGTAAATGCCCCGGACAATTCAAAATCATTGCCAGAAATAATAAAGGAAGTACATCGGTTTACGGCATTATGGATAAAAAAGAATATAAATATAGAATCCATCAACCGCTTGCCTGTCGTAGCTTTAGCGAAGACTGGTGTTGATGGTTATAAAAGAGAATTAACACGGTTAATTCACAAAGGTGAGCAAAGTTTAGCACTGACACGGCCAGTGCAGTCCAAAAGGTCCAAAAAAGGAAAGATATTTTATAATTACCGGGATACTTGCATCACCTATGAAAAGTCATATTATGCCCGTCTCAATTACATTTGGTATAATCCTGTAAAACATGGATATGTGGATTCACCTGAAAAATGGAAATTTGGAAGTTATTATTTTCGATTCCGGAAGGATGTGGAAGAAATGCAACGGCTTATGAAAAAATATCCATTTGATAAGTTAAAGGTTAGGGATGATTTTTAATATGGAGTCCATCAACCGTGTTGATGGTAATAATCGCACCGACACGGTCGGTGCAGTCCAAAGTAAAATGTACTCTGCAGTCCCGATAGGGATGCTATATTTATAGCAAAGATGGCTCCATTATTTACTTGCCAGTATGGCTGCTCCCAGGGCGCCCACAATTTGCGGTTCGGAATATATTTCTAAAGTCTGTTCCAGTTTCTCTTCCAGTAGATTGACCACGCCCCGGTTAAGCGCCACACCGCCGGTCAGGGCGACCTGTCCATGCACACCGACGGTTTGCACCTGATTCCAAATCCGGTTCACGATGGCCACATGCAGCCCACGGATGATCTCATCGATGGGATGATTTTGGGCTACCAATGATACCACCTCGCTCTCGGCAAATACGGTACAGGTATTACTGATGGATACCGCCTTTTCCGCCAACAGGGCCAGATCGCCCAATTTCTCCAATTTTACTTCTAACCGTTTAGCCATGATCTCCAGAAACCGGCCGGTACCCGCGGCACATTTATCATTCATGGCAAAATCTACCAATTGACCGTCCTGCCCTATATGAATAACCTTGGAATCCTGACCGCCGATATCAATCACCGTGCGCACTTCCGGGAATAGCTGTTGTGCACCAGCCGCATGACAGGTGATTTCGGTCATCCGCTTATGGGCGGCCCCAACGGCAGCCCGTCCATAGCCGGTGGCGATAATTTTGGCGATACGATTGCGCGGAAGTTCCGCTTTTTGCAATGCTTCCGATAGCGCTTCTTCAGCCGCCGCGGAACTGTTTATCCCGGTGTTAACGATACTGTAACTCAGCAAGTGCTTATTAGAATCGACGATTACCGCTTCAGTGCTGAGTGAGCCGACGTCGATCCCGGCAAAATAATCATTTGGCATATCAGTCACCCATGGTTTCAAAGAAAGCTTCCAGGCGGGTGCGGGTTTGCTCTTCGGAATAAGCGCGGGCGTCGGTGATGTCGCCATCGATGACCACGGCAGGGATTCCCAATCGCTCCCGTAATTTCCGTTTAATATCGTACTGCCCCACCGAATAAGGTTTACAACTACGAGCGGAATGAATCACCAGTCCATCCACTTGATATTCTTTGATCAAACGTTCCATTAGCCGCAAGCGGTAGTCCAGATTATTATTCAGGATTACCAGACTGTATGTTTTAGCCATGGATTCGAAGGGATTATTCACATCCATGTAAACTGTGGTTTCGGCCCAGGCGTTGGTATAAGTAGCGGTAACGAAATTCATCCCTTGTTCAGCAAATTGGACTGAATGGTCGCGTACTTTGTACCAGATGGCAATATTGTCCCACATCAGGCGCTTGCGTTCATTGGTCACGGCACCAATACCCTGACGAACACGTTGTTGCAATTCTTCAAGTAGGATTTGGTAATAATCGTAAGTAACCGGCAGTCCCCGCAGGGATACGATTGGCGCCAGATGAAAAAAGGTCTCGAAAATAGTCATCGGGGCCGGTCGGTTTTTCATCGTTGCCAGCACATCGCTCCAAGCCAGAGATGTGTCCCGGGCGCGGCCGATAATTTCCTGAAATTCGGCATAATTAAATTTTTTCTTGGCGGCCTGTTCCAGTACCGGTATCATCTCTTGCAACTGGGCGACCATATATTTGATATCACCATCATTAATTGCGGAATAATTAAAGGGGGTATCAAGTAATATAAGCGGGATATCGTAATGATGGGCGATCGCCTTGAACCAATACACAATTGTCTGGCAAATATTATTGGCGGCAAAAAGAATATCGGGTTTTGGCAGGCGACCAGCCGGGGTTTTACCGGATAAGGTATGCGCCAGATCAATCCGGGCATAAGAGCAGAGGTCGGGGCTGTAACCGGCGCCTTCGGCAATTGCACACATGTTAGCGCCTTGCTTTTTCGCACCGACTAAGGAGCCGTGATTCTCAGGATAAATAGTATAAAATCCGAAACTGCGTAGCAATTCCACCGGGGCGCCGCTGGTGACCCAGGCTACCGGTTTGGCGCCCGGGACGAAGCGGGCCAGGTAGTAATGCCGGGTCATGATTTCCTTCAGCCGTGCGGTACATTCTAACGGGGGGGCAAACAGTGGATCCGGTTTTCTTATTCGCTTCTTCTTGGTGATATTCTGCAGACCCATCAATGCCGGAGCACCAATGTCTTTCATGAAATGATAGCGTAATTGGCCGGTTAGCGACATTCTAATCCCCTATCATTTCCAGAAAGGCTTCCAACCGGGTGACAATCTGGCCGCTTAAAACCTGGTTAATTTCAGTTTCAATGACTAAGCTTGGTATCCCGGTGCTTCGCAGACCCGCCCTTAATTGGGGTAAGTCAAATAATTCCGGTTCACAAAATTTTATTATATTAAAAATTACACCTTTTGATTTGCTATCCACAGTCAGTTTTTGCAGATGCTTCAATCGCTCAGCGATTGCTGAATCCTTGGTAGAACAGGGTGGTTGGGCAAAATAGGCGTCAGTGATAGCTTCCAGTGGATCGTTTGCATTGGTGGGTAAAAAGGTCATTCGTCGTTGACCATTGAGTAAGTCATCTGCTGCTATTCGTATTTTATGCTGGTCCAGTAAGCTTAAAATTTCCGGGGGATTGGGCAGGATGCCACTCAGGACTACGGCCCGTGATGGCAGTGGTTTAACACATTTTTGTGTTAATAAAAGTTCCAATTCAGAAATATAATCTGTCGGCCAAAGAAACTCACTACGGCGCAGAGTGGCATAAAAATCGCTGTTTGTTATTTGCAACAAACCTTGTTTTCTTAAATTAAATAATTCGTTTAATTGTGAATAAAGACGGCGACTGGTTTGAATGCATTCTTGTAATCTTTCAATATTAATTGATCCGAAATGTTGCTCTAACCGGTCAATTAATTGGGTTAGTTGATTGCGGTAAAATTCACGGGCTGGTTGCCCGTCTACTGCTTTGGGGTGATAAAAAAAGAAGCAAGGTTTTCCTGTATCAAGATGATCATTGACGATGGAAGCCAGATTCTGGAGCGAATCGCAAGTATGGGGGAACAAATAGCCATCGACTAGGCTGCTTTTCCCTTGCAGAATAAGCTCAAGGCCACCCCGGACAATTGAACAGATATAGGGCTGCAGATGCGCATTGGCTTGGGCAATTTCCACTGGTGGATCCCAGATTTCGACCGGCAGAATATTAAAAGCCCACAGTAATTCTCTGGGAAATTGGGCCGGGAATACCCCCAGCAGTTTACGCCCGGACGACTTCTGATTTTGTAGATAATCCCGGCGGGTGTCGGACGTAGTCATTGGCGCGATAAGTTACTGGTCATTGGGTAATAATGTAGCTGTATTGAAAATGGCAGTCAAGCTGCGGTTGATAGGTCAAGGTAAAAAAGGTTACTTATTCAATATCATTTCCCGTACCATTTCCATGAAGCCCTCATGATCGGTTACCGGTTTAGTAACGAAAGCTTCGGCACGGTGTCGCCGAAGCGTAGAGGTGCCACAACTGCCCGGCCTGCGTAGCTAAAGCTATTTCGGCGGAGTGGGCTGAAGCCGTGGGGCTCCACAGGGAAAATGGTAATATTTCGTTGTAGCCGGACAATATTGTAAGAAGCGGCAAGTTGATAATAAAAACCGCAGTATATTTATCCGTCAGTTAAGAGGAATAAACTATGAAAGCGATGATCTTAAAAAATCTGTGTAGTTTGGCTGAAAATCCCACGCCGCTGGATTTTACGGATGTTCCAGAACCGGTTCCCGCTGAAAAAGAGCTGCTCATAAAAGTGGAAACCTGTGGTGTTTGCCATACGGAATTGGATGAAATCGAAGGTCGTACTCCACCTTCGGAGCTGCCGATGATCTTAGGTCATCAGGTAGTAGGAATTGTGGTTGAATTAGGTTCTGGCAGCGATGAATTTGTAGTTGGTGACCGGGTCGGTGTGGCCTGGATTTTTTCGGCCTGCGGGAATTGTCATTTTTGTCGGAGTGGACTGGAAAATCTATGCCCGGAATTCAAAGCCACCGGTCGGGATGTTAACGGTGGATATGCTGAATATATGACGGTGTCACAGGATTTTGCGCACCCCATTCCGGCTGTTTTCACTGCCTGGCAGGCAGCGCCCTTGCTCTGTGCCGGTGCGATTGGTTATCGGTCATTACAATTAACAGGGCTGATCGATGGACAGAAACTGGGCTTGACCGGCTTTGGAGCCTCAGCTCATCTGGTATTGAAAATGGTTAAGCAGCGCTATCCCAATTTAGATGTATTTGTATTTGCCCGTAGTCCCAAGGAACAGGAATTTGCAATAGAATTAGGAGCCGTCTGGTCCGGGGATACGATGGATATTACACCAAGCCATTTGGATGCTATCATTGATACGACCCCGGTCTGGAAAACAGTGGTAGAGGCCTTGAAGAATTTGCTGCCCGGTGGACGGTTGGTTATTAATGCTATACGCAAAGAGGATTATGACAAAGATTATCTTCTAAACCTGGATTATCCGACCCATCTGTGGCTTGAAAAGGAAATCAAGTCAGTGGCAAATGTATGTCGCCGTGACGTGCGTGAATTTCTGAACCTGGCAGCGGAAATACCACTCACACCGGAAGTGCAGGAATTTGCTCTGGATGAAGCCAACACCGCTCTAGTGGAATTGAAGCAACGGAAAATACACGGTGCCAAAGTTTTACGAATTGGTTACTGATTTTATGGTTTGGTTCTGATTAGCTTTATTTCTAGAAACAAGTACTAAAATAGGTTTTGTTAATTCCCCAAATGAAAATTACTAATCTGCTTCGCCCGCTGGAAAAACAATGTCCGAAGCTACATGTATTGTTCGTAGTATTTGTTTTACTGATTGCTTCGGCCGGCTATTGCCAGACCACGCCTTATCCGGATCAATTCTATACTATTGAAGGAGCTGATTCATTACTATCCGGAGCAATAACGGTGGACGGAATAATCGCTTCAGCAGATGGTAATAGTTTAGAATTAGCTTCTGACCGCAATGTCGGTTACATCGTTTTGTCTACTCAATTTTCCGCAAGTTCTTTTAACAGAGGTCTGCCATCCTGGAACGGTACGGTTGGAGATGAAAATTCCGGGTTTAAAATATACATGCGTTTTCCCTATGCAACAGGGTGGTCGCCCTGGTTAACGGTTGGATTCTGGAAGGATAATATCTGGTCTAGTTATGGGACCACCAGCTATTCCGGGGGCTGGATCGATTATGATTACGTCAAGCTTTACAGCTACCGATCGAGCTGGCAATTTAAGATTGAGCTTAAACGGAATAACTTGAATGTGGCTTCGCCAACAATCGCCAAATTAAGTTTTTTAGTAAGCGACAATCGTACAACCGACCAATTGAACTACACCGATATCTTAAATGACAATCCACCGCCGATATTTATTCCAACCACTTTTTTATATCAATATTCCTTAGATCCCAACATAGGAGGGAGTATTTGTTCACCAACCACAGTCTGTATGATTCTGGAAAGCTACGATATATCTGTTGATCCGGTTGATTTTGCCTGGGACACTTACGACCCTCATTATCATTTGTTTGGTATCTGGCCGCGTGTCGTACAGAATGCTTCAGAATATGGGCTGGACGGTGCGGTAACGCGCTACCGCACCTGGAGTGAAACTTATTCTGTCCTGTCCCAGGGTGGGCGGATTGCCATGTCGGTTGGACAACCATTATATTCCGGGCACCTGATGATGCTGGCTGGATTTGATTCTAATGGCAATCCGATTGTCCATGACCCAGCCCGTACCTATGGTTACAGTCACGTTTATACAAAATATCAAATATCCCATTCCTGGTTTGATAAGGGTGGTGTTGGTTACACTTTCTATCTTCGAGACAGTTTGCAGGTTAGCATTGCTCAGGAAGAAAGGATTAATACCGTTATACCAGACGAATTATATCAATTGACTAATTACCCCAACCCGTTTAATGCCCAAACAACAATATCGGTAATATTGATCGAATTGGAGCATGTTTCCATCGCTGTTTATGATATCGGTGGGCGTCAGGTTAAATTGCTGTACCGGGGCTATCTGCTGCCCGGTTATCAGGCCTTTATCTGGGATGGTACTGATAATCAGGGTAATGATCTTAGCTCGGGTGTATATTGGGCAGTGGTCAGTACTGTTAACGGCGGCCGGGAAACATTGCCGATTACTTTTTTGAAATGAGTGACTTTGAAAATGCATAGACTAACTAAATTGTTAATGTCAGCAGTTCTGTTAGTTTTTTTCAACAGTTGTTCAAGCGATGCCTTCCTGTTTCCGGTACGGCATGAACTGCAGAAATTGGAGGTTGTAGAGGCTACTCTGATAAATTATCTGGAAAATGAAGCGAGATTACTGCAACGGTTTAATGTCAATTCACGGAATGTTTTTTTTATTGAGCAGAAAGTACCTTGGTGGAAACTGGGTAGACCTTCCGCGTCGTTGATTCGGGAACTGTCTGATAAATTTCATAATCAGTTTATTATTCGTACAATTCAGAATGCTCTATGGGAGGATATTATCTATGGAGATACGGTAATTGATAGTGGCCCAGTTGATCCTGTATCAGGGATCGCAGGCGAAATAATTACCGTTAGTAAAATTGTATGGATGGGCAATTGTCAAGCAGAAGTGCATTTTCGAGTCTGGGCCGGCCATTTGACTTCGACCGATTATCGTTGTATTTTAACCAATAAAGCGGACCAGTGGTCAGTAATTGATATATTTATTAAAGTTGGTTAATCAGGGATTGATTGTTAAATATTAATCTGTTTTTCCAGTATCTCTTATGCTACCTGATAATATTCGGTATCATCTGCACTTACTGAGGTAGCGCTAAATGATAAGTGGGCCGACTTCTTCTGATACGGTATGCTTGCCAAAGGTATCTTGTCGCCATTTTAACGATTTGCGGCTTGGTTTATTAAAAAGTATATTAACAGGTATAAATTCAGGTGCTGTGATTAATATTGCGGTATTGCACAGGGATCGGAGATGAAAGACAAATCTAAATCGAAAAATATTATACAGTGGTACCGGGAATTATGGTACCTGGTTGCCGATCAACCCCCTTGGAGCCAACCAATCTGGAAAACATTACTGGTTATCATACCAGTATTTGTTCTTTTTGATGTGGTTTTGGTACTATATGTGGTAATTATTCTGATAATGAAAATGAACGGGGCAACACCACCGAATTTTTGGTAATGGGAGCTTCTTTAGATATTTGAAGAAACTACCTAAACTATTGTTTTAATACGATATTTGTTTTTTAAGTGACCAGGTAATCCCTGGCGGTCAATTTTTACCGCTTTTGGTAAATAATCCAGAATATTTTGAGCGGTAATACCGTCAGCACCCAGATTAGAAGCTGCTAAATCGCCAGCCAGTCCGTGAATATATACTCCCTTACAAGTTGCTGAATCCAGTACCAGTCCCAACCCGAACATCGCCGCAATTGTACCGGTGAGGACATCACCCGACCCCGCGCTGGCCATACCGGAATTCCCACTTAAATTAATGCTTACCTGTCCATCCGGGAAGCCAATCAATGAATGAGCGCCCTTCATGACAATAATAGCATTCAGTTCATGGGAAATATTTTGTAAAATATTAATGGGGTCAGATTGAAGCTCCGCAACGGATTTTCCTGTCAAGCGGGACATTTCACCCATATGGGGAGTCAAAACAGTGACCTCTCTTCGCTCCCGGATCAACTGCAGGTCATTAACAATGGCAGTAATGCCGTCACCATCGATTAATACCGGTTGTTCGATATTTTTAACTAAGTCGCGCACTAAAGCTTGGGTTTCCGAAGCTAGCGATAATCCGGGACCAACAACGATCATATCCATCCGGTTTGCTAATTCCAGGATAGTATCCAGATTTTCATGTGCCAGACTACCGGTCTTAGTTTCAGAAAACGGATGAAAAACTATTTCGCTATTTTTTTTAGCAATTTGGGGAACGATTGATTTTGGGGTCGCCAGACGGGAATAACCGCCGCCGGCTTTTAAAAATGAAACAGCCGCAAAATAGGGGGCGCCGTAATAATTGGCTGCACCGGAGATAAATAAGGCTTCGCCGAAGGAACCCTTGTGACCGGCGGGATCACGGTGCGGCAATTCCGCTGGTGCGTTAACTGCAACTTTCAGTTCAGGGTCATTATACAGTTCTGGAGGGAAAGAAATATGAGTAACACGCAATTTACCACAGTGGGAAAAACCAGGAAATAATAGATTGCCCACTTTGGGCAAACCGAAGCTGATAGTCCAATCCGCTTGGATTGCCGCGCCCATTACTTGTCCATTATTACCATTAATTCCAGAAGGAATATCAACACTGAAAACAGGTTTGCCGCTGTCATTGATCAATTCGATTGTCTGACGATATTTACCCTCTACCGGACGTATCAGTCCCGTACCGAAAATAGCATCGATTATCGCATCGCAATGGTTTAACTCATCGCCAATAGCTTGCGCTGATTTAACGACAGTAATTTCAATCGGTAACTTGGTGGCAATATCAAGATTAAGTCTGGCAACACTGGTGTACCGTGTTTGATCACCCATTAAAAAAATACGTGCTTTACCACCGAGTGAAATAATTTTACGGGCTACGACAAATCCGTCACCGCCGTTGTTGCCAAGACCGCAGAATATGAGGAACGTTTTGCCGGCAATACCATATTCATTTTCAATTACTGCAGATACTGCTAATCCGGCGTTTTCCATCAGTAATTCTTCCGGTATGCCATATTGATTCACGGCTGCGGCATCTAAGGCTTGCATTTCGTTTACGTTAGCTACTTTCATTCTTTTTACTTCCCCTCAGAATTGGTATTTACCTGAATCAAAGGCTATCTTTCTGATGGCTGCCGCCACATCGTTTGGTGAATGGTCGGCTGTTGTTATTAACACATCTGATTGTTTGTATAAGGTTGCCCGTTCAGCCAGCCAATCCTTCAATATTTTGGTTTTATCGCCTGTAAAAAGGAACAGATATTTGGAATTTTTAATTCGGTTAATTAGTGTTTCCACTGGTGCCTCCAGCCAGAATAGTAATCCGGTGGCTTTAATCAAGGCTACGTTACCAGGATTTTTTACTATACCCTCACTGCAGGCAATGACCTGGTGGTTCCCTTGTGATATCTCCTGTAAAATTTTTACCTCCATGTCATGAAAGGCTGATTCGCCATAGATATTATAGATCTCTTCGATCGATTGGTCGTAGATGGCCTCGACGGTTTCATCCATATCGATAAATCCCCATTCAAGTTTTTTAGCCAGGATTTTACCAACCGTGGATTTGCCAACACCAACCATTCCGATAAGAAATATATTTCTCATTATTATCAATATCCGGGTCTGTTAATGGTTGGAAATTGGGTGTAGGAATTATTTAATTCAAGAATATCCTGTTGATAGTTAGCGAAACTTTTCCGGAGTATTTGAACTGTCATAGACTTATTGGGTACTTTTGCTTTCAAAGTAATTTATTGCGAATTATATTCCTAAGAAGATTTTCAAATATTTATCTCAAGACTTAATATGAAGAATTATAATTCAAATAACGATAATGATCTAAATGACTTTCTAAATAATCTGCCTGATGCAGTGATCGAGATTGATATTGCAACGCGCAATATTACCGGTATGAATCGTATGGCTTATATTCTGTTTGGATATTCCAAGGATGATTTTAAGCGAGTTATTAATGCGGCCGATTTATTTACTGAATCCGAATATAAACGGGCTGTCAAATATCTCGAACAATATGCCCTGGAAAGTTATCAGAACAAAAACACTTATTCCAGGACCGGCATTTACGAGACCTTCGATATAGAAATGTTGAAGAAGGATAAATCAGCCTTTATTGCCGAAACCCAAGGTGTGTTTATCCTGGATGAAGACAAAGTTCCCACGGGAATTCGGATATTGATCCGCGATGTTACTGTTTTTCGTACCATGGAACAGTCACAGCGCCGGCGTGGCAATATTCTGAATGCCATAAGTTACGCTGCCAACCGATTCTTACAATATGATGATTGGGGTGACCTGATCAATGCGGTCATCACGCGAATAGGGTTGGCCGCCGAGGTGAGCCGCACCTATATTTTTCAAGTCGAAGTAGATGCGGATGGGGAATACTTTTCCAAATTGCAGTTCGAATGGGAATCCAATGGAATCAAGAGACGGATTGCTGATTCCGGGTTCAGGGAATTTCCCTTGATCGGAAGTGGCTTTCAACGCTGGGTGGACGAGCTTGGATCGAACCACAAAATTGCCGGTCTCACCACTGATGTCCCAGTTAGTGAACAGAAATTACTATTGGATCTAGGGGTGCGCTCAATTCTAGTTGTACCGATTTTCTGTATTGGTGATTGGTGGGGGTATATTGGTTTTGATGACTGTGTTGCCGACCGCGTCTGGTCTGATGCCACGATCAATGCACTGTATACGGCTGCTGACACGTTCGGTGCCGCGCTGGCGCGGAACAAGACTGAACAGGAATTGCTGGAAAATCGCGAAAAATACCGTACTATCCTTGATAATATTGAAGAAGGGTATTTTGAGCTCGATTTAGGCGGTAATGTGACCTTTGCGAATGATTCGATGTGTCGTATCATAGGGTATGGAGCTGATGAAATAATTGGTTTGAACAACCGGGATTATTCATCCCCTGAAACAGCAGCCCGGATGTATCAGGAATTCAACGAAATTTATCGAACCGGACAATCGAAAGAAATTACCGACTACGAGATTATTAAAAAGAATGGTGAGCCGGCGATTCTTGAATTATCCGCGGTACTGGACTTGGATCAGAACGATGAACCAGTTGGATTCCGCGGAGTCGCCCGGGATGTCACTGAACGCAAGCGGGCCACACAGTTACTGCGTAAAAGTGAGCAACGCTATAATAATTTATATAATGAAGCTCCCGACATGTATTTTTCTGTTGATCCCACCGGGACTATTATTTCAGTTAACCAATTCGGTGCCGATTATCTGGGGTATACCAAACAGGACCTGATCGGCCAGCCGGTCTGGATAGTCGTTCATCCGGACGATCTGGAGAATGTTCAGGCACAGGTCGCCAGTATTCTCAAAGAAAGAACACTGTCTTCGGAATTGGAATTCCGCAAGGTGCGGAAAGACGGTTCTGAATTATTCGTTCAGGAAAGGAGCCGCCTGATCGTTGATGATCAAAATAATCCGGTCGAGTTACGGCTGATGTGTCGTGATATTTCGGATCGTAAGGCAGCCGAGCAGGAGCGTCAACTAGCCTTAACAAAAGCTCAGCAATCCGACCAGGTAAAAAGCATGTTTTTAGCTAATATGAGCCATGAGATCCGCACCCCGCTGAATTCTATCCTGGGGTTTTCCGACTTGATTGAAGAACGGATGAGAAAAGGTTGCTCCGAAGAGGAAAAGACTTTTTTTGAAATCATTAAACGCAGTGGCAAGCGCTTATTGCGTACAATTCACGAAATTCTGGATATCTCAGAAATTGAGACCGGAACATATAAAATTGAACTTAAACAGATTAATCTGAATAAAATCGTTGAGGATATCCGACAGGAAATGCTGCCTGACGCGGTGGACAAACACCTGAATATAATCTTTGATTACCCTGATGTCGATATTCTGATAAGATCGAATGAATATTGCGTATCACAAGCCGTGATGAACATTCTGGATAATGCCATTAAATATACTTTTGTCGGTCAAATTAAAGTCAACCTGAGCCAACTGGATAAATTGACTGAACTAATCATTGAAGATAGCGGGATCGGTATTTCGCCGGAATATATGGACCGGATCTATGAGAAATTCTCCCAGGAAAGCAGTGGTTACACCAAAAATTACCAGGGGGTTGGTCTAGGCTTATCGCTGACCAAGCGTTATCTAAATATGGTGGGCGCGGAAATAAATATCACCAGCGGTAGAGGTACTGGTACCAAAGTAGTGGTTACTTTCCCGAGTGATAAGTCCGTGGAAGAAATTCATCAACCGGAAATAACTGATCCGATTCAGGCTGAAACCGACAGTGCCGATATCGAGAATTTGAGTATTCTGGTAATCGAAGATGATATTAATTCCCAACGCTTAATCAAATACCAGTTGAGCGCTATTAAGGATATCAGGGTGACGGAAACAGTCGCAGCGGCCAAAAGAATGATTGATGAGCAGACTCCCGATATAATTCTTCTGGATCTGTCGCTGAATGATCAGGAAAGCGGGCTGGATTTAGTCCGCTATTTACGCCGATCGCCGAAGTTAAAGGATATTCCAACGATTGCCCTGACTGCGCATGCCTTTGTGTCGGACAGATTGAAGGCAATCACAGCCGGCTGCAGCGATTATTTACCCAAACCAGTCAAAAAATATATTCTGCTGGAAAAGATCAGAAAATATTGCTAATAAATCCGATCTCTGTCAGGTAAATAACCTAACTGCCGAGACGATCTGGTGTCTATAATAAATTATGGCTATGTTCTTAATAATGCCAGATTCATGGCT
>JABMQW010000147.1 GCA_013203115.1 Fidelibacterota bacterium | reverse complement strand
GTCGAAGGGATTGTATCGGTAATGACGATATTGGAGAGAGCGGATTCATGCCAGTAACGGTCAATCTGTGATACGGCGTAGTAATAACAGCCATTGTAATCCTGTTCACCGGTAAATGTATCGGTGATAGTAAAAGGCAAACGGCCAAAATGTAGATCGGCAATGGGGGAATCGCTGGAATCGGGAGAAAATCCTTCGGCCTGATACAGTGCGAACCAGTGGTCGATTGTGGTGTCTGATGGCGTAACAGTTAATTCATAGGTAAAGGTATCCAGCTTGGTGATCAACAGTAGCGGTGGGGAGGGTGCTGTAACATTATTACCGGGAATTGGTCGAATTTTGGTTTTATTGCCAAAAAAACTGTTGCCGGCGGTGGACCAATAACTGTGATTTTGCCAGGAACTATAAGCGAAGAACTGGAAGCCATCGACCCAGGGAATCAGGCGAACGGTATTTACAATATCGGAATGGTTTCCCCAAGCGGCATTTTCATCAAGTATATATGAACCGGGTCCAACTGAATAGAGCCGCCCGGCATCAATCCCCGGTTGAATATAATCCTCCCAACAATTCGGACAATCTCCGGTCAGCATACCATAAAATCCTGCTGCGGTTGTCCAGTGGTAGTGCATGGGCATCAATTGATCGATGTGACCTTCGTTGAACCACAAAGCCGCATCCTGATAAACAGAGCCGTAAGCTTGCCAGCCGGACCAGTTGTATTTACCCAGGACCGCTGCAGATAAACGCACGTGCGGTTTAATGTTCTGAATGGAGTCATGCAGGTCATGAACGAATTCGGTAACGCTCCAGCGCCACCATTTTTCCCAGGAGGTGAAGCCGGCTGGAACGCCACTACTGTAAGGATGTTCAATGTCGTATAAATAACGCTCAGTCTGCTGGCTGTTCAGTAAGCGGATTTGTTCCTTACTGGCAAACCCATCTACCTGCCGCAATTCGGTTTCATGGTCTACTGCCTTACGGGTACCGGTGTTGGTGTGCTCAGTCCATCGAACATAATCCAGATGCAAACCGTCAATATCATAATTATTAACGATTTCCATAGCTACATTGATAGTATAATCGCGCACGGCCTTTAATCCAGGGGAGAGGGAACGGTAGGAGCTCATAGGTACGTCGTTCCCATCGCGGCAGACCCAATCGGGATGCACGATTGCCGGCGATCCGGGATAAGTGCTGGAGCATTGAAATACGTTAAACCAGGCGTGGACTTCGATCCCTCGTTTGTGGGCTTCTTGGATTACGTAGGTTAGCGGATCAAACCCGGGAGAGGCATAGCCCACATAATAACCCCAAGGTTCATAGGAAGAATAATAATAGGCATTCCCACCCTGACGTACCTGGAATATTATCGCATTCATATTTGCAGCGGCATGCCGATCCAAAATCGTTCGAATCCGTGTCTTGGCACTATTGGGCGTATCATTTGCATTAGAGTGGTCCCAGGTTATTACCCAGGTGGAACGAAATTCCTGATTGGTATTTTGTCCTTTGATGGAGGAAATAACAATAATTATCGCGACGAGAATTTTGATAATCATTATATTAAATCTGTTTGAACTGTAAAAAAGTCTCATATGGTGAAAACAAATATAAAAGTATCGCCTGATAGGTAACGAATGAAACCTGAGATTATTCACCAGGATATTGGCCGATATTAGAAAAAAAAAGCCCCCAAATCGGAGGCTTTTTTTTAGAAAGGATTGATCTACTTCAGGAAGGTCATCTGTTTGGTTTTGGAGAAATTACCATACTTCAGAGTGTAGAAGTAGATACCGCTACTGACCTTAATACTATTATCGTTCATGCCATTCCACTGGACCGAATGATCGCCTCTGGTTTTAAATTCATTATTGACCAGAGTTTTTACTACCTGTCCCTTTATATTGTAGATCGTCAGTGAGATCGCTTTATCCAGCGGTAGTGAATATTCGATCGTAGTAATGGGGTTAAAGGGGTTCGGATAGTTCTGGGCCAGTTTGTAATCATTGGGCATAATGAAAATAACATCTTTTACGGTGGCCACTAAATTGGGATCCCATTCGGCGATACGGAAAGCTCGGTTCTGGTTAGGATCAAGAGCACCGGCAGTTGAGTCGGCAAGTCCTTTATAGGGAATTACGACTTCCAGATTGCCGTCTTCATCAAAATCAATACCGGCATTGTACTTTAAAATGGTACCGGAAGTAGCATCTTCGAGCCCAAATACCGTGTGAGTCCAGTCAGTTATTGCCAGTGGGTTGCCACCGGTCGCGAGCGTCCACATCTCGATATCACTTACACCAGCAACGGAACCGGCGAAAACGCCGAAACCGGCAACAGCAGCCAACCCATGTTGTGAGTTACCAATAATGGCGACTTCACTATTACCTACCCAGTCACGGGTGGTCCATCCGGTCGTATCCAAGGTGGTGGCATCGCCATCAGAGTCGGTGATTACATAAATTTCATCATCATAATACCCAGTGATATATACTTCATCTTTTCCGTCGCCATCCATATCGGCAACGGCGGCGCCGAGAGTCCAGTCATCATTGTTGGCCAGCTTCAAATAAGGCGATTTGGATTCGTCGACTAATGGGGTTCCAATAGCTGTATCGCCGATAGTATAAGAATCCGTACCAGTGGCTTCAATGAAGAAAACGGCCAGGTTATTCCAGGAGAAGCAAGCCGCTTCCAAATTACCGTCGCCGTCAATATCGCAGATTACTGCATCCTGGGGACTTCCGCCACCAAGGGCGTTTTCACGAACACCATCTTTATTAACATCGCGTGGAGAAACGGCGAATTCTTCAACAAAACTAGCGCCAAAACCACCAACACTGGTGGCTCCGAGAATGATGAAACGGTCTTCTGAATAGGGCGTGGAACCATCAACAGTTTTATAGGTGGGATTGCTGCCACCATTGTTTGAAAGAATAATTTCATCTTTTCCGTCGCCATCTATATCACCAACTGAAAAACCTTCTACCCGTGATTCATTTAATGAATCATTCAGAGCTGAATACAGATTACCGAATAATCCTGGGGCTGTTCCATAACCGTCGTCAGTTGTTCCATCCCATTCATATACATAAATACCATTATCGGTATTATTTGTCGGATAGCGCCCTACATGGAAAATGATTTCACCTAGGCCGTCACCATCCATATCACCGGTATGGACATCACGAGGATAGGATGTGGCAGAGCCATCGGAATTCAGCAGTTCAGGCGAAGCCCAGACAAAAGCGAATGTGTCGGTGCCTGCTTCTTCAAATCCAAAAATTCTACCACCTTCGGTGTAGCTGGTGACGAAAACTTCTAACTTGCCATCCTGATCCAAGTCGGATCCACTGGTAATGCCACGACATGCGTCGTAAGGAAGGCCTCCGAATAATGTATCTGAACCAACAATGTAACCAGGTGCCACACCAGATTGTACAAAACCTCCGGCGAGAACCATTGTTGTGCAGACCAATAAACTGATTACGATTTTTTTCATCTTATCTCCCTTTTGTTTAAGTATGAAATTGTTTGGCATTCAATTTTATGAATTAATTTATGCCAAAGTCAAGAGATTGATAATAATTAAGGTGATTGGTTAATTAAAATTTGAACTAGATTTCTTGTGGTAGAATAGTTCATTGAATGCATAAAATTATTTTTAAATTTGCAAACTTGATTTAACCCAATTTCAGTCAGGTAATCGATCACAGATACAATTTGGACAGAATTAACTGGATATTATGCGGGAAATAAATATGGTAAAGCATATCAGACTTTTCATCCTTCTTATTACTTCTACAGTAATAATATTTGCCGGTGGCGGGAAAATTAGCGGCGTCGTCACCGATGGTGAAACCAAGCAACCACTCCCGGGCGTGAATGTAATTGTGGAAGAGACATCCCTGGGTGCTGCTACGGATATTCATGGTGAGTTCATTATCCTGAATATCCCGGCCGGTTCGTACACTTTAAGGGCATCTTATATCGGCTATACGTCTTATCGTATCCAGGAGCTACGGGTCAATATTGATCAGACCACCAGACAGAATATCGCCTTGAGTGTGGAAGTCATAGCCGGTGAAGAAGTCACCGTTATCGCTCAGCGTAAACTGGTGCAAAAAGATCTTACGGCATCTCAGAAGATATTCACGTCCGAAGAAATTTTGGAGATGCCGGTTGAATCCTTTTTAGGTGTACTAACAACCCAGGCCGGTGTCAATACCGGTGCGGATGGCGCTCTTCATATCCGTGGTGGTCGCTCCAATGAAGTCGGTTATTATATTGATGGCATATCTGTTGCAAATCCATTCACAACCAACGGATTGGCAATCAATATCTCCAACAAGGCGCTGGAAGAAATGAAAGTTGTGAGTGGCGCCTTTAATGCCGAATATGGTAATGCCATGAGTGGCATTGTTAATATCCAGACCAAAGATGGCGGTAAGGATTACCATGGCAGTTTTTCAGTTAATACTGGTGATTACATTTCCAAAGATACCGATTTGTATATGAATATTGACGAAGTGAATCCTTTCACTAATCGCACATACGAAGTAGTTTTAAATGGACCCGTTCCGTTGATTGGTAATGGCAATCGCTTAACCTTCAATCTTAGTGGACGCTATAATGATTACGAGGGATATCTTTATGGAATCAGAGAACATGCAGTTGGCGATTCGGCCAATTTTGAATCTGATGACTGGTATATCGAGCTGGGTGGGAACAACGAATATGTTTCTCTGAACAGCAGCAAAAAATTGAATCTGATGGGGAAATTGACCTATCGCTTGACACCACGGATGAAATTATCATTGCAAACCATGCATGAGGGACGGACCTATAAATCCTATACAACTACCGGAAGTCACAATTACCGTTATAACCCCGATGGAACATCCACCTATCAGCGGAACAACTACAATTATTCACTTAGGTTGAATCACTCGATTGCCGCACGGACGTTCTATCAGGCTAATGTCTTCATCAGCTCAACCGATTATAAACGCTATCAGTTTCAACCCATTGACCTATCTGCCGCCAAACCCAGTGAGCAGTATTTTGACAGTACCGGCTATGTTTATTATTTGGATGACCCGGAATTTGGTAAATTGTATGTACTGCAGGATTCAAAATACGTGCCTTCAAACCGGATAATGGGCGCTCCGGATTCGGATACATTCCTGTTTGGCGGATCGGACCGCGTCCATGAATATCGGCAGTCCGAATCACGGGGCTACAAATTTGATATCACCAGCCAGGTAACTAATCGCCATGAGTTGAAAACCGGTATCAGCACCCGTTATGATATACTTGATGAACGCAATTTTGAAATATTATACGATGGTCAGCGATACAATATACCGGTGATTTTGGCGGTCAATAATTCACCAACCCATGATCATTATGAAAATTCATCGGTGTTTTTCTCAGCTTATATCCAGGATAAGATCGAGTATGACAATATGATTATCAATGCCGGTGTTCGTTACGACAGTTTTAATCCAAATGAAGATTTCATCGCCAACTTATTGGAGCCGGAAGGCAAAGTGCTGGATGATGATCCAGAGATCGTAGCCGCCAAGACCAAGAAAATGGTTTCGCCACGTCTGGGAATCTCATTTCCCATCACCGATACCGGTATTCTCCATTTTTCTTATGGACATTTCTATCAGATGCCGACACTACGCCGGTTGTATAAGAAAGAAATTTTTGGTGCCGGTGCAGCGCCCGAGATCGGTTACGCCGATTTAAAACCGGAAAAATCCGTCATTTATGAATTCGGCCTGCAGCAGCAATTCGGGCAGATGATGGCCATCGATGCCAGCATTTATTACAAAGACATTCGAGAATTGCTGGCCCTCCAATCGATCAGTTATGAATCGCCTAACTACGGTCCGGCCAGCTACAGTATTTATTTGAACAAAGATTATGGCTCAGTCCAGGGATTGACCATCAGCCTAACCAAGCGCTACGATCCGGTAACAAAAATTTCCCTCTGGTTGGATTATTCTTACCAGAAGGCTGATGGTAACAGTGTTGCCGATGATGCTTTTCTGTTCAGCGTTCTCACCGGGATGGAAGAAGAAAAGGTAATCGTGCCGCTCTTGTGGGACCAGAACCATATTCTAAATGGAACTGTCATGTTCAGCCAGCCGGGAAAATGGGGTGTGACAATAATTGGTAAACTGGCTGGAGGCTGGCCGTACACACCCACGATCTACAAAGCCAATTATAATGCCAAATCTAACAGCGAACGCAAACCCTGGACCCAGAATATAAATATCCGTGCGCATAAAACTTTTAAGATTGGTCATCTGGATTACGTGCTGTTTGCCAAGGTTTATAATGTTTTTGATCACAGGGATGAAAGATATGTTTATAACGATACCGGACGTTCTGGCTATACCTACATTAATCGTTCCTCACAGGAACCAAAGATTATCGATCATTACGGCGAGCCCGGTGTACATACCTGGGAAGAATATTACCAACGACCACATTATTATATGGCACCACGTTCTGTCAATATTGGTGTTTCGATAGATTTTTAGGAGGTACTGATGTCAGCAAAATATGGAATGAAGTTTCCAAGTATGAGTTTACTGATAATCATCATTGTAGTTCTCTCCGGAGGATTATTTGCCCAGGGGATCCTCAACGGCCATCCGGTACGGTGGTATGTTAATGGTCCTCAGGCTGACTGGTCGAATCGTGACTATGATGATTATTACCAGTGGAAATGGGAAGTCTTCCACTCCATGGCAAAAAAGACTGCCGGAGACGATCAACTGGTACGTCGCCAGAAAACTATTATGAACGGTAATAAAATAACCACCGAGATATGGAATTATGGTTCCATCTCCAGTCCTAACAACCGTACTACCGACATCATCTGGGAAAAACTGGGTTATGGTTATGAATTTGGTCCGTTCATCGTTGCGGAAGTGGAATTGCCTAAGGGTAGCCATCAGGACGTCTATATGAAACTAGACGAACTGGGTAATCCTGTGACCAATGCAGAAGGCGATACAGTCTACGTCACGCGCATCATTTCGGATGCTTTAAAGTCATACAGTGAAATTTCTCCTGATGGTAAGGATTATTGGGGTTTCGATCCCCTGGCCTGGAACGATGATTTTACAGTGCCCTATGCCGATTACGAAAGTCAACACATGCCTAATTCCAATGATCTTGATCATGATGGCGACGGTCGACCCGATGGTTGGCCCGCCGGTTGGTATAACGAAAACCTAAAAAAGTATGTCTGGCCCGGAGCATTACGACAGGGTGCCACCAATGCCGATCTGGAAGTCCTGTGTGTGGTTGATGATCGGAATAACAAAGAATTTGAGTATTACCCCTTTGCCGACGATTCCAGTCGTCAGGGTTTGGGAATCGAAATGGAATGTCGGTACTATCAATGGACCAGTCCCCTGGCGGAGGATATTATTTTTCTGATTTACAAGGTCACTA
The DNA here is from genome assembly GCA_013203115.1 of Fidelibacterota bacterium. GTDB lineage: Bacteria > Fidelibacterota > Marinisomatia > Marinisomatales > TCS56 > JABMQW01. The sequence goes on along the minus strand of JABMQW010000147.1, from coordinate 597 downwards.
ACAAAAGTGATAAAGATCTGCACAATGTGACTTTTGGCATGTGGGGGGATCCCCATATCGGTGGTTGGAATAATTATATTGATGATTTGTCATATTTTGATAATGATATCAACATGGTGTACGCCTGGGATGATGATGGCCTAAGCGATGTGGCCGGACGCACACCAGGATATTTCGGTTATAAATTCCTCGAGAGTCCCGGAAATTCCCATGATAACATTGATAACGACAATGACGGAATGGTGGATGAAAGCCGTGAAAATGGTATCGACGATGATGAGGATTGGGATCCGGAAAAGCACGATTATGGCATTGATGGCTTGCCTAATACTGGCGATGAAGGTGAGGGTGATGGTCTGCCTACCGCTGGCGATCCCTTCGATATTCGTAAACCTGGTGAACCCAATTTCGAATGGACCGACCTCGATGAATCGGATATGATCGGTCTTACCAGTTTTGCCGCTCCTAGTTTTGGTCAGAATAACACCATCGCAAATGACCTTTTTATCTACAATAGCTATCTGCCACCGGGGCATTTTGACAGCTTGAACTCCGACATTCCTGGTGATAATATTTTTCTGTACGGCTCCGGTAATT
>JABMQW010000146.1 GCA_013203115.1 Fidelibacterota bacterium | reverse complement strand
TAATTTTGAGGGCTTTTAATCAATTGCCGAATACAATAGTGAATTACTATAAAAGAACCCATACGCTGCCAATTTTTGAATTCCACTATAAGCCGGCTATTACTTTTTACAATATTTTCAGGAATAACTTTTTCAAATATCATTTCAAATAGGAGAAGCAAATGACGAACTTTACCGAACAACGCCAAGTCTTCAAATACTGGGAAATTCTAAAAGATCTTGCCGATCAATGCATCGATATCATGCTGAACCTAAGCCAGAGCGGTCATCCGGGTGGATCGCGTTCCAAGGTTCACATAACCCTGGTAACCCTGCTGTCCGGTATTATGCAGTGGGATATACGTAACCCCGGCAAACGCTTTGGCGACCGGTTTGTGCTCAGCGCCGGCCATACCAATCCCATGGTATATGCTATTCTGGCTGTTTTCAACGAAGCTTTACGCCGCAAGTATAAGGTAACGGGCGATGAAAAATATCTGAATCCCATGGGTGTGGATTATACCTTGGTTTGGGAAGACTTGTTAACCCTGCGGCGGCGTGGCGGACTTCCAGGCCATGCCGAAATGGAAGGGAAAACCCTCTTTTTCAAAACTAATACAGGTCCCAGCGGACATGGTTTCCCGATTGCAGCAGGTGAAGCTTTTGCTCTGAAACATGCCGGTTTTGATCAAGTGAAAGTATTTGCTATCGAAGGCGAAGGCGGTCTGACCCCCGGTGTGGTGCATGAAACCAAGAATTCGGCCTATGGTTTGGGTCTCGGCAATTTTATTACGATGGTAGATTGGAATGACTGGGGCATCGATGACCGCCGATTCAGCTCCGTAATGGCCGGAACACCAACCGACTGGTTTGAACCATACGGTTGGAAAGTTGTTAGTGCCGAAAACGGCGAAGACTGGGAACAGCTCTTATCCGCCTACGAAAGACTGCTCACCGATCCCGATCCTAACCAGCCGAAAGTGCTGTGGTATAAAATGCGCAAGGGTCGTGGTTACTATAAATATGATGCTCCCAGCCATGGCGCACCCCATGCCCGTAATTCAGAGGAGTTCTGGCATACCAAGCGTGATTTTGCCCAAAAATATGATTTGGAAATTGCTTATATGGGGCACTCTGGTTATGATGATTTTGAATCCAATAAGCAGCAGATGGCGGAAGTATTCGAATCGGTATTTACCCTGTTCGATAGGGCTGAAGGACTAACTGACTACTTGGCCGAACGCCTGATTGAATTGGGCGATGGAGTCCCGGAAACAATACCGGGTTCTGAAAAATTTGCTGTCAACCCCCTGGATGATTCGGAACTTTATGATTATAAAAATTATCCGGTTGATCTATACAAAAAACCGGGTGAAAAAGCGCCCAACAGGGCTGGTTTTGGTAATTTTGGTAGCTGGGTGAATACCTGGTGTCTGAAAAAATATGGCCGCCCACTTTTCCTGGTAAATAGTGCTGACCTGGCAGGCTCAACCAATATCGCCGGGTTTGCCAAAGGTTGGCAAGGAGCGAAAGATCCGGGTATGTACAACCGTGAGGATAATCCAGGCGGGACGTTGATGCCTCAGGGGATTACCGAATTTGCCAATGCCGGTATCAATGTGGGTGCCACATCGGTAAATTTCAATGAGAATGCTTATAATGGCAAATTCAATGGTTATCTGACAGCATCCAGCACCTATGGTTCATTTTCCTATCTTAAATATGGTCCTATGCGTCTATTCAGTCAAGTAGCACAGGATACACAATTCAAGGTTGGCAAAACGATCTGGGTGGTCGGTCACAGCGGACCGGAAACAGCGGAAGACAGCCGTACCCATTTTGGTATCTTCGCTCCCGGAGTTACCCAGTTATTCCCTAGAGGACAGATTATCAACCTGCATCCTTACGAGTATAACGAAGTGCCGGTGATGCTAGGCGCTGCCCTCCGGACTGATGTTCCGATTATCGCTTTGCACCTGACCCGCCCGAGTGTGGAAATCCCGGACCGGGAAGCCTTGGGAATTGCGCCCTACTGGGAGGCGGCTAAAGGAGCCTATATTATCAAGGATTATAATCCGGATCGGCCTAAAGAAGGTGTGGTCTTTATCCGCGGAACTAAGGCCATCGATGAATTGATCTCAATCCTGCCTAAACTAAAGGAAGCGGGACCCAATGTGAAGATTGTGGCCGCCCTTAGCTGGTATCTGTTTGAGAGGCAGAGCAAGGAATACCAACGTGCTATTGTCGCCGATAAAGAGTGGGCTGACGCCATGATCATCACAAATACGGCTATCGATCTGATGGGTAATTGGACCAAAACCCCGGTGGTGAAAGAATATTCGCTTAGTGCCGATTGGGACAATCGCTGGCGATCTGGCGGTACCCTGGATGATGTGATCGACGAAGCCCACTTAGGCGCCCGCTGGCAACTGGAGGCGATTGTTAAATTTGCCAAGGAGCGTCCCGTCCGTATTAAAAATTTGCAGGTAGTCTTGCCGGAATAAGCAATAATAAAAAAGGGCTGCTTTTCAAGAGCAGCCCTTTAAATATGGTGCTGTTTTTTTAACCTAGTTACCTTTGAACCGCCGCGGCAATGCCTCATATAAAGTAATTACCAATTCAGCCTTATTGGACCAACCAAAGCCACTCCCGAATCCGAGGAAACTGGATTTCTTTTCCTGGCCTACGTCTGTTGTCGTAAAACGCAATTTCAATCTGGGTCCAATCTCGCCGGTCATCTGTTCCACCCAGGCGTAACTATAACCAAACGCCAGTAGTCTTTTTTCGCGTTTTTTGATAACACGGGTGGCAATCAGATCGAATTCCATATCGCCCAGTTTCCCACGCATTTTTTTGGCCCAGGCAAAACCATAACCTATTCCGAGTATATTCCGCTTGGTGTAGCGTCCGGTATCGGTGGTAACCAATTCAACTGGCAGTGCACCATTATAACCACCCTGCATTTTCTTGGTCCAGGCACAACTTAACCCTGAATTTGTAAAGTTGGTATTGGCCTCACGGTCGATATCTACTGCTACCAAATCCAGGGTCAGACGACCTTGATTATTTTTAACTAGATCAACCAGCGCTTCATAATCCATAGCCGTAGTCCGTATTCATTAATCTTGTTGATAATAATATACGGCGATCATTGCAGAGCAAGAGCACGTAATACATTATCCAGAAAATCGTATTTGATATGCAAAACTGGGTATCCAACCACCAGAGAAATAGTTGATAACCAGACAAAAAATCTGGTTCCTGTTTTTATCTGCTTTTTTTTCATGATTATCACTCCTACTGTATATGACAGGCCAAAAGCAGGTTGGTTGTCATCCGTTACAAAAATATAAATCAAAGGGAATGAACACCAGGGCAAACCCCGGACTCATTGTTCCGCCGCAAGCAGCGGGGAATTTAACTAAGCCTTCTTGTCCGCCGTAGCTCCGATAAATCGGAGCTACGGCGGTTTAAGATTAGCTATTTCCCGGTTATGGGATTAGTATCTGCCTAATCATAGTTAAAACGGTAAAGTTCATCGTTTGCGGTGTGTTCCAGTTCAATTAGAAAACCAGCAATGGTATTAGTTATCGCCTTAAAATATTGTTCACCCTTAGCGGCGGTTGCCGCAGCAGGATTTCCGACACCAGTATCATCAGTTATCTCGGTCCATTTACGTGGCGCCCAAGCCCATTTTTCATTCAGACCGGATACCCTGAAATGTTTCGCGCGGCCTTCACCGGCTTGATCTAATGGTAATACCAGATCCGGGGCCAGGTGCAGCATCAAACTGGTTTCCATTTCTCCGGCATGATCAC
>JABMQW010000017.1 GCA_013203115.1 Fidelibacterota bacterium | reverse complement strand
TATGATGCACTGGTGGAACCGCAGGAAGGTACGATTCTAACAGTAATCAGGGAGTGGTCCGATTATATCAAGAAACATTCGGAGCACCTCCACGATTTTCAGGAGTTGTTACATAACGGATTGAAACGCGCCCAAAAATCCTTGGAAGATACGCCTAAAAAACTGGAAGTGTTAAGAAAAGCAGGCGTGGTCGATGCGGGCGGGCAAGGTTTCGTTTATTTGTTGGAAGGCATTCAAGATTTCATTGCAAATGGGAAACTAAAACTGTACAAACGCGCGGAAAAGATCTCTAAACAATTTAAGCCTATTGTGAAAACTGAATTTAATCAAACCTATCAATTTTGTACCGAATGCACAATAACCGGCACGAACATTGATAAAAAAACCCTCCAGACCAAATTAAAGGATTTAGGGGACAATATAGTTCTGGCTGGTACCACTCAGAAAATCAAAGTACATATTCATACTGACTACCCGCAATCAATCTTTGATCTCTGTAGTGCAGCAGGAATCGTATCCGGGGAGAAAGCGGATGATATGCTACAGCAACAAAAGGATGCCCATACCGCTCACGGTGAAATTGCGATAGTAATGGATTCCGCCTGCGATCTGCCGAATGATATTTTAGAGGCAATGAATATTCACATCGTCCCGGTTAAACTGGGTTTTGGAGATGAGATGATCATTGATCGGATTGGAATGACCCCGGATGAATTCTGGATCAAAGTAGCCTCCAGTCCCCACCATCCGAAAACATCACAACCTTCCCCCGGCGATTTTAAAAGACAGTATGAATTACTGTTAACTAATTATAAATCCATAGTGTCAATCCACATTCCGGCCGGATCCAGTGGGACCTATCAATCGGCGGTCGCAGCCACCAAGTCGTTAACTGGTCAGCGAATTGAAGTCATCGATTCATTGAATCTATCTATTGGCGCCGGATTAATAGCTCTGCGGGCCGCCGAAGCCGCACAAGCCGGTAAAACAATCGATGAAGTTGTACAAATTGCTCATACAGCAGTCGAGAATACTTCCATCTACATTGGTTTAGAATCATTGGAGTTTGCCGTACGTGGGGGGCGAGTACCCAAAATGGTTAAAAAAATCGCTGATTTAATACAAATGAACCCCATCTTGACAGTCAATAAAGCGGGAAAGCTTGGTACGGCCGGTAAAACTTTTGGCGTACGGAACAGGGCCGATAAACTTATAAAATGGGTACTTAAACAATTAGATGATAAATGTCATTATCGTTTTGGTGTTGCTTATACTACCAACCGTTATGAAGCCGAGCGAATTGCAGCAAAACTGCGAGCTGATGTTGGTGATGAGAATGTTCTGGTAACCCAGGTTGGTCCTGCTTTGAGCGTACATGCGGGACCGGGCACAATGGCAATCGTTGTTCAAAAATTAGAGGAGAACTGATGCTAGAATTAATCTTATTATTATTGGTCAGTTATGTAATTGGCTCAACTCCCACCAGTATTATTGTCGGTAAAATTGTTCGGGACATCGATATCCGTGAACACGGCAGTGGAAATGCCGGTGGAACTAATGTATTCCGCGTGCTGGGTTGGAAACCAGCCCTGGTTGTGGTGACAATCGATATTTTCAAAGGCTGGCTGCCGGCGGCTGTGCTTGCCACTACACTTTTTCAGGGAGAGCTGGCTTTTAATAATATCGGCCTGCTACAAATCCTGTGCGGCTTTGCCGCTGTCCTGGGCCATACTTATACCATATTCGCCGGTTTCCGCGGTGGAAAGGGTGTGGGTACACTGGCTGGAATGCTATTAGCTTTATTTCCGATTGCCTTTCCCCTGTGCCTGCTGGTATTTATAATTACCTTGATATTGACCGGCTATGTATCGGTGAGCTCAATGATTGCGGCTGTTTCACTGCCCGTTTTCCTGCTGGCATTACCACCACTGACCGGCATGGAGCCAGCTCAATTCACTCTGGTAGTGTTTGGCCTCCTGGTACCTTTCTTCGTGATTTTCACCCACCGAAGCAATTTAGTCCGTCTGCGAGCCGGCACGGAAAACCGCTTTGAAAAGGCAATGATTTTCCGGCGTGGAAAAGATTAATCTAAAAGGAATGGCCGAAAGCCAGGTGTAGCTGGTGATCGACATTTTTACCCTTATAGATCCCCCAGCCGTAATCCAGACGTAACTGTCCCACTATGGGCGTCGGAATTCTGAAGCCTATCCCGATACCGAACAGCGGCTTTTGATGGCTAAGCTCAGCAATTTCATCAGCAATTATACCCACATCTAAAAAGGTCACGAGAATTAATCCGGATTCATTACGCAGTGCCGTGACAAATTTAGGTATCAGGGTCTGCCGTAATTCCAGGGATGCCACAACCGATTGGAATCCGAACCGGAAC
>JABMQW010000145.1 GCA_013203115.1 Fidelibacterota bacterium | reverse complement strand
CCGGATTTTCCCACTCCAGAGCCTTTGCAGCCATTTCATTTATCAGGATTGCTGCATCTTCATCGGTAGTGAATTCATTTGAGAAATTTCGACCATTGATTAATGCAATATTGTAGGTTTCCAGAAAATTCAGATCGATATTAAAATTTTCCATTAGAACGGACTGATTTGCGGAAAAGCCTTCCGGGTAAAACACACTGGTATTAAACGACTCTTCTCCGGGAACCTTCATTGATCCGGCTACACTGATCACACCGTCAATAGTGGACATTTCAGTCTTAATCAGTGCTGTCTTCTGTCGCATGGAATCATCATTCAGGGACAATACCAAAATCTGTTGTTTATCGAAGCCGGGATTTTTACTGCGCATGTAATGGAGCTGGTTTAATACAATGGATGTTCCGATGACCAGCATTATTGAAATAGCAAACTGAAATACCACCAGGCCGCTACGCAGTTTTGATTTATTAGCGCCTTTCTGAAGCTGACCCTTGAGCACTCGAATTGGTTTAAAACTTGACAGGAAAAATGCCGGGTAACTGCCCGCCACCAGCCCGATGAATAAGACGATAATTACCAAACCAGCGATTATGATTGGATTGGTAAAGAGATTGAGTGGTATTTCTCGTCCTGCCAGGTTATTAAAGAATGGAGAGGCCAATTTGACAATCACCAGGGAAAAAGCCATTGAAATTACCGCCAAAAGCAGCGATTCGCCCAGGAACTGGTAGATGAGGGCTTTACGTTGTGCGCCGAAAACTTTGCGCAAGCCCACTTCTCGCGCCCGTCGGGCTGAGCGGGCCGTGGAAAGATTCATGAAATTGATGCAGGCCACGAACAGGATAAAGATGGCGATGGTTCCGAAGGCATAGACATATTTTATATCGCTGCCGGGACTGATTTCGCCTTCGATATTGGAATATAAATGGATCGAAGTCAGCGGCTGGAGGTAATTGGATATATCCCCACCGATCGAGCGGACAAAATCACCGATATAACGTTCGTTAAAATCGACAAATTTTTGTTCGAATTCCCGGTAAGCGGTATTGGGATCAAGCTGGATATAGGTCTGGTAATTCCAGTTGTACCATACCATCCGATCAGGATTTTCAGCGTAGTAGGTTTCAAATGATGCCAGCATCCGGAATTGGATGTGGGAATTGGGGGGCGGATCGGCAATGATTCCAGTGATGAAAAATTCTTTATCATTTTTTACCTTAAGAATTTTCCCAATGGGGTCTTCGGCGTCGAAATATTTTTCTGCTATTTCCTGGTTGATTACCATTGAATAGGGTGCTTTCAGGGCTGTTGCCGGATCACCACGTAATAATTTAAAGGAAAAGATGTCGAAAATTGAATTGTCCGTTAAATAAAGACCCATTTCATAGAATTTACGATCACCGTAGCTGAAGACATTCCGGCCGTAATCGCGGAAACGAACAGCGTTTAGAACCTCGGGATAATCTTTCACCAGCGTCGGTCCGAACGGAGCCGGCACAGTGGCGATCTCAATTGTCCTTCCGGCGATTTTACCTACGGTAGCCACCCGGTAGATATTTGCCTGGTTTTCGTGAAAGAGATCGAATGATAATTCATCAATTATTAATGCCATGATCAGGATACAGCAGGCCATACCTACTGCCAGGCCGGTGATATTGATAAAGGAATACCCCTTATGTTTCAGAAGATTCCGAATGGCTGTTTTCAGATAATTACTAAACATTGGACGTATCGGCTTTATTCATACCGTAATGATTTTACAGGATTAGCCAAGGCTGCTTTAATCGATTGGTAACTGACCGTGAAGATGGCCAGTACAACCGTACCAGCGGATATCAGTACTGGGATCAACCAGTTGAAGGGCACCCTGAAAGCAAATGTCTCCAACCAGTTGCTCATAGCGTACCAGGCAATCGGATATGCCACTAGGCTGGCGATCAGAATTAAAGCAATTGTTTCCAGGGACAGTAATTTGACAATCGTTGGTACTGAGGCACCCAATACCTTACGAATACCGATTTCCTTGGTGCGACTGGTAGCGGTAAATGAAGACATACCAAACAATCCCAGGCAACCGATGAAAATTGCCAGCACACTGAAGGCCAGAGTCAGGCTGCGCAATTCCTGTTCCTGCTGATAGCTTTCTTCCAGACGGTCGTCCAAAAAGATATAATCAAAAGGCCTGTCTGGTACCAGGGTCAGCCATTTTTTCTGTAACCGCAGCAGGGTCGCGCTGGTATTGGCTGGGTTTAATTTCAGTGTTAAGGTATGCCATTGACTGGGATCATACTGGACGAACAGAGGTTCAATCTTTTCATGCAGGCTGGCCATATGAAAATCTTCGATTACGCCGATCACGGACATGGTATACGGTTCTTCATCCCTACCGGGCATATTGTTG
>JABMQW010000144.1 GCA_013203115.1 Fidelibacterota bacterium | reverse complement strand
AGTAAAATCTGAAATTTTAGGAGTAAAGGAAGAAACACTGATTAAGTATGGTGCCGTAAGCGAAGAAACGGCAATTGAAATGGCGGAAGGTGTAAGGAAATGCCTGGACTCGGATATTGGTATTTCTACTACCGGAATAGCCGGTCCCGGTGGAGGAACTGTTACTAAACCGGTAGGCCTGGTTTATTGTGGATTCGTATCCGAACAAGGCATTCGCGTTCGTAAATTTCATTTTCATTTTAATCGCAAGATGAATAAACGTCTTAGTAGCCAAGTTGCCCTAAATATGATTAGACTCGAGCTGGAAAATGCCTGAGAGACTGCTTAGAACATTCATTGCCCTTTCGGTACCCAACCAGGTCCGAACTGTTCAAGATATGCTGAAAACCACGATCGAAGCGCAGCGGAAAGTCCTGAAATGGGTTAATCCGAATTCAATCCATGTGACTGTAAAATTTAATGGACCAACTCCTGAGGATTTGATTCATAGACTGAACGATCGTCTAAATAACTTAGTTGCTCAATTCCAACCGATTAAAATGCAAATCACCGGCACCGGTTGTTTCCCGACTCCAAGCCGACCGCGCGTTTTGTGGTTGGGGCTGGAAGGTGATCTAAAACAATTACATGGTTTAGTTCAGCAAGTTCACCGGGTACTGGAAAAATTCGGTTTCCCGGATGAAAGCAAACGCTTTACGCCCCATGTTACCATTGCCCGCATCAGATATCCTCAGAAAAATACCCCTGATATAAGTTCATATCTTCAGACCAAATATGAAAAAATTCATTTAGTAACCGACCGTATACATTTGATTTCCAGTGAATTATTACCGGGTGGCCCAGTATATACCAATTTGGGAACCCATTATTTTACATCACCATCCAATAAGGAGTGATTTATGGCTGCAATAGATAAAAAAGCACGCGCCTTGGAATTAGCCATTAGCCAGGTGGACCGGCAATTTGGTAAAGGATCGATTATGCGTTTGGGGAGTGATAACCCCCGAATTATGGAAAATGTAATCTCAACCGGGTGTATGTCACTTGATATTGCGCTCGGCGTAGGTGGTGTACCCCGGGGAAGAATAATAGAAATATTTGGACCCGAGGCGGGTGGTAAAACAACATTAGGCTTGCACATCATTGCGGAAGCACAGAAAGCAGGTGGTTATGCTGCTTTTATTGACGCCGAACATTCCCTTGATCCTGAATATTCGAAAAATTTGGGAGTGGATACCGAGCAATTACTGATCTCCCAGCCCGATACGGGTGAACAGGCTTTGGAAATCACCGAGACCCTGGTGCGCAGTGGAGCGCTGGATGTGATTGTCATCGATTCGGTGGCGGCCCTGGTACCTCGTGCCGAACTGGAGGGTGATATGGGCGATTCTTTTATAGGCTTGCAAGCCCGTCTGATGTCCCAGGCTTTACGGAAACTCACCGGAACAGTTCATAAATCCAATACTTGTGTCATTTTCATCAACCAGATTCGCGAAAAAATCGGTGTGATGTTCGGCAATCCGGAAACGACATCCGGTGGCCGCGCGCTGAAATTCTATACATCGATACGAATGGATATTCGCAGGATCACTTCCATCATGGACGGCGGCGAAAGTGTTGGTAACCGGGTGCGTGTGAAAGTAGTCAAAAACAAGGTAGCCCCGCCATTCAAGAAAAGCGAGTTTGACATCATGTTCGGTCATGGAATTTCCTATGAAGGTGATATCATTGATTTGGCCCTGAAAGGCGATATCGTTCAAAAAACCGGTTCCTGGTATTCATTTGGTGATGAAAGGATCGGTCAAGGTCGTGAAAACGCCAAGAATTACCTGCGTGATAATGCCGATACAATGGCTAAAATGATTTCACAGGTAAAAGCGTTTATGGGCTTGGAAGAGGTAACCGAAGATCAACCCGAAAACTAAAGTTACCAATGTTAAGGAACAGCGCCGCAGGTCCGACCGGCGTACAATATTTTTAGCAGACGGACGCGTTTTTGGTATCCCCGGAGACGTTTTTCTTGCGCATCCGGTGCACCCCGGAGACCTCCTGGAAGAAAAGGAGATCGCTGAATTATTAGAAAAAAGTGATCAACAGAAATTAAAGGATTCGGCCCTTAATTTGTTAAGTTATCGGGTTCGAAGCAGGGCAGAACTGAAGCGACGGTTAATTGATAAGGGCTGGGCCAAAGCCGAAATCGATCCGCTTCTGGATTATTTGGAATCTAAAGGTTATCTCAACGATCTGGAATTTGCT
>JABMQW010000143.1 GCA_013203115.1 Fidelibacterota bacterium | reverse complement strand
TTTTTTGATGTCAGCATCGGTGGCATCGGGCTTCAGCACAGTATTATCGATGCAGCTGGCAATATCCTCCGGAACGTTTTCGCAGCCAGTACCGTTGTGGTAGCCGACCCGCTCGACGCCGAAATCCAAGAACTTACGTACTGTATCGGGCTGCTGAACCATCTGCTTGCCACGGATGTAATCGGCTTCCAGCGGCTGGGGTACACCAGTGGGTAACAGGGTGATTCCGGCTTTAGCTAGGAGTTTCTCGACTTCATCGGTGATTCGTACCAGATCCGATTCGGAGATTCCGGTTTCAACGACTGGGACCGGTGGCGCCGATTGCGGTGCTGAAAATTCGATATCGGGCTGCTGCTCGATATCGGTAATCATTTGTACCCGGCGTAAATGCCGGTCAGCAGTGCATTCGCTGGTGATAAAAGTTTCCACAATTTGTTGTGCCAGGCCTGTACCGATCAGTCCAGCACCCAGGGTCAGGACGCGGGCATCATTGTGCTCTCTGGCATTTTTCGCTGTAGACACATCATAGCACAGCGCGGCACGGATACCCAAAACCTTATTTGCGGTCATAGCAGAGCCGATGCCGGCACCATCCACCATTATTCCAAAATCGGCTTCACCAGCCGCGACTTTCCGCGCCACGGCCAGGGCGAACTTGGGGTAATCCACTGCATCAGTGCTGTCAGTACCGCAATCAAAGACCGTGATATCACGGTCTTTTAAAAATTCTTTAAGCTGTTCTTTCAGCACAAATCCACCGTGATCGGCGCCAACAGCTATTTTCAAATTTTGCATCTTTTTCATTTTAATTCTAATTATTTTTCAAATTTCTGCCATTATCGATCATTCATTTGTGGATTGCAATAACTGGTTGGCAATCCACTCATCGGTAATCAGGGTATTAAATAAGCGCCCCCGCAACCCGGCCCTGATGGCAGGTAGTTTATCTTTCCCACCAGCCACGGCAACAGCGTGGGACTTATCTTTCAATTCTTCCAAATCGATCCCGATAGTACGGGCATCAAGACTAACAGAGCAAATTTTTCCTTCATTATTAATAATCCGTGAACAGATGTCGCCAACAGCACCGTCCGCCAGCAGATTGTCAACTTCGGCCGTTTCAAAATAATCGGCTTTAACCAGCACCGATTCATAGCCGAACGACCCTATCGTGAAAAAAGCCACCGGCGCCTGCCGCGCCAAATTTAAAGTGTACGCAATTTGTTTATCGGAAATGATAGCTTGTTTCACCGCCGGATTATCAACAATCGCCGGTAATGGCAATAAGTAAGGGATGGCCGAATATTTTTCCCCGATTGTCCGGGCGATCTCGCTGGCGTGGGTATCGTACTCAGCCCGGGAAATACCGCCGTTAAGCTGAACTACGGTCATATTCTGCGCTCCATGCCGCTTAACTTGGCCGGCAAAAGCCTGCATCGTGGTACCCCAAGAGACGCCCAGTGTCAAGTCGTCTACGATTAACTCGTCCAGTAATTGTACTGCCGCCTGACCCAGCCGCTTTTGAATAATTTGGTAATCTTCTCCGCTGTCGGGAACAACTACAACCTTTTTCAGGCCAAAAGTTTCCATTAACTGAGCTTCAAGGTGGGTACCACGACCGGTTGGGTCATTGATTTTAATGGAGACAATTCCATGGTCGCGAGCAGTTTGCAGCAAGCGCGATACACCGGGACGCGATACTTTCAGTTTATGGGCGATTTGCTGTTGACTGAGACCGTGCTCATAATATAAGCGTGCTGCTTCCACCAGAATAGATATTTCATCAAATTCCGGTTTCATGGTGTGAGCATATGTTCATTAGAGATTATCATGTGTTCAAACCTACCAGAGAAGCAACTTTAAATCAAGGAAAAAGTTTCAATGCATAATTGCCCGAATTGATAATAACTCGACAAACAAGGATGGTTGTCGTACAGATTAAATCAGTTTTTTTACCTGATTCACCAATTCTTTAGCCGCGCGCTCCGTCTCTGCCTCAGCATAGATCCGCATGATCGCTTCGGTGTTGGATTTGCGCAGGTGAACCCAGCGGTCGTTCCAGGTAAATTTCACACCATCGACCATATTAACATCGGCCTCAGGAAAAGCTTGTTTAACGGTGGCCAGGGCTTTTTCGACGTCGACCCCTTCCAGGCTGACCTTATCTTTCACCATTACAAATTGCGGTAACGATGCCACAAGTTCACTTAGCGGTTCTGTGGATTGAGCCATGCGATTCAATACCATAGCCACTCCTACAAGTGAGTCACGACCCAGATGGGCGGCTTTCAGGATGACACCACCATTGCCTTCACCGCCCAACGGGGCATCCAGGGTTTGCATCAACTGAACTACGTTAATTTCACCCACGGCCGAGCGGACAACTTTGGTGCCGTATTGGTCAGCCAGCTTGTCCAGGGCCATGGTAGTGGACAGATTCACCACAATCGGTACCGGCTTACCGGTGGTTCGCCAGTAACCATCCACCGCCAGTACCAGGGTATTTTCCTCACCCAACGGCACACCTTTCTCGGATACAATCGCCAACCGGTCAGCATCGGGATCTACGGCAAAGCCGGCGGCGGCTTGATGCTCCAGCACGGTAGTTCCAAGTGCGGTCAGGTTTTCCGGCAGTGGTTCAGTCCCGCGTAGAAATTCACCAGATGGTTCGCAATACAATGGAATTACCTGACAGCCCAGCGCCACCAGCACAGTTGGCAGGGCTTCCGCTCCTGCACCGTTTACAGCATCAATCACGATTTTGAATTTCCGATCTCTGATACCTGATACATCAATACAATCCAGTTTTAAAACATGATTCACGTGTTTTTGAACAGCATCATTGCAGATCACACGCCGGCCAGAATCACCAATATGGATCGTATCGCAACCACTATCGACATGATCAAACAGCCTGGCACATTGCTCGGAATGGAAAAAGGTGCCATCGGCTCGGACGAATTTGAGGCCATTCCATTCGATAGGATTATGACTGGCAGTAACGATAATCCCTCCCGCCGCTTTTAATTGTTCGGTGATAAACTGAACGGTCGGGGTAGGTACGATTCCGCATTCGACCACATTGCGCCCCAGGGCCAGCAGTTCGTCGGATATACCAACAATTAAACCCGCCCCGGAAGGACGACTATCGCGCCCAAGGACAATTTCACCAGCGGGAAGTAAATCATCAACTGCACGGGCATAGATTTGGGCTACTGGCACGGTTAAATCGTCGGCCACCAGCCCCCGAACACCGGAAATACTGCGAATCAACATAAGATCAATCCTCTTACAATACTGATAAAATGGATAAAGAAATTAATTCCGGGACATAAAAAAAGGTCCAGGAAATTTCCCGGACCATTCTTTATTCCGCACAAATGACGCTTATTTATAATAGCGAGCCATTCGGGCAAGGCGACGGGCGGTCTTCTTCCGCTTAGCGCGTTTGTCATCACTGGGCTTGATATAAAAAGACTTCAATTTTAGTGTACGTAGCACACCGGCCCGTTCCCACTTCTTTTTGAAGCGGCGTAAAGCGCGTTCCAGCGATTCGTCTTTTCTGACCGTCACTTCCACCATATAATCACCTCCCTTAACGGCGGATTAACCAATAAGTTTTCAGTATTCTACTCCGTAAACGGCGGAATAAGCGTCGAGACGCCTTTTCCTTGATCTAACGAACCCGTTCACGGGTTAAGTTAATTTCTTTTCCAATTTCATTTAGCATGAGGGCATAATCACGGTCGATCCCAAAATATATGAGAATTACCTGCTGTTTACGCCCGTTTAGACTGTCCTTGGCCAGCCGAATCTCATCTTTTTGCGAATCCTGCATCAACGGTTTATCCGGCTTAGCTTGACAATCGCCCTCACAAAAAGCAGGCGAATTTACGGGTAGGATGTTAATAATTCAATTTCTGTTTGAGTTGATGTAATATTACCACCCTCGAAACCACAAATGATAATATTTTAATTAACTTACAGTGGAAAAATAGCATAGCACTAAAAAAGGTCTAGAATATTCCAGTAAGAAAATTAGGTTTTCTTTATCGAAGTTCGCATCTAAAAAAAACACTCAAACCAGTAATAAAATAATTTCAGGAACCAGTATATCAATTAAACCGGATAAATATTTTGATCATATAAATACAGTTAGCGCTATTATCGCAAAAGACATAATAGTATTCTTTTGATTTTAAT
>JABMQW010000016.1 GCA_013203115.1 Fidelibacterota bacterium | reverse complement strand
GGTACCGAAAGGGCAATGAATGTTCTAAGCAGTCTCTCAGGCATTTTCCAGCTCGAGTCTAATCATATTTAGGGCAACTTGGCTACTAAGACGTTTATTCATCTTGCGATTAAAATGAAAATGAAATTTACGAACGCGAACGCCTTGTTCGGATGCGAATCCACAATAAACCAGGCCTACCGGCTTAGTAACAGTTCCTCCACCGGGACCGGCTATTCCGGTAGTAGAAACACCAATATCCGAGTTCAGGCATTTCCTTACACCTTCCGCCATTTCAATTGCCGTTTCTTCGCTTACGGCACCATACTTAATCAGTGTTTCTTCCTTTACTCCTAAAATTTCAGATTTTACTGCATTGCTGTAGGCAATTATACCACCCAGCAGATAGTCTGAACTGCCAGGTACCTCGGTCAACCGATGACCAATCAATCCTCCGGTACAGGATTCCGCAGTGGCAATGGTTAAACCCCGGTCTTTTAGTATTTTACCAACAACTTCCTCCAGATCGGTGGCACCATAACCATAAATGTATTTACCAACTAAGGCTTGAATATGAGATTTGAGTTTATTTACAGCTCCGTAATCAGAACCAATCAGTCGGATATCAACTCCAATGATGCGGGGCAGGTAGGCCATGGTTACTGTGGGATATTGGTTATGAATCTGACCCATTTTTTCCGCCAAGGCCGATTCCATAATCCCGGTTGTTCTGATAACCTCTACGGTTGCCGGCAGTAGAGCCGATTTGATAAGCGGTACAACCGATGCGGAATACATAGCTTTCATTTCGGGGGGAACGCCGGGTAGAATAAAAAGGCGTTTTTGAGCCTTAGTTATAATAGCTCCCCGAGCAGACCCAATCGGATTGGGAATGATTGTCTGTCCTTGCGGTAATACAGCCTGATTTCTGTTGATCTCGGAAATCACGCGACCGGCCCGTTCGAATCGCGCTCGTAATTCCTGCCAGTAAAGTTCATCAAATTCCAGGTTAATATTGTAGTAATCAGAGATTGTGCGTAGTGTGATATCATCATGAGTAGGACCCAAACCACCGGTGAAAATCACATCATCTGTATTATCCGGAATCGATTCCAGGGCTGATTGAATTGCACCAACCTGATCTCCGATAGTCAAATGCCAGACGGGCGCCAACCCGATCCGGGTCAATTCTCGACCAAGCCAGGCCGCATTGGTATCATCAATAAAGCCGGTTAGCAACTCATTACCGACAGTAATAATTCCGACACTCATAACCAGTAAAAGAATATGAAATGTGATATTCCCACCGCCAACAGACCGGCTGCCAGGTCATCTGCCATCACGCCCCAGCCTTTTGGTAATTTTTGTAGTCTGTTAATTGGCCAGGGTTTAGCAATATCAAAAATTCTGAAGAGTACAAACGCAATCAAACCTGCTGTCCAGGTTTGTGGAAGCGCACACAGAGCGACCCATTGTCCGACCCATTCATCGATGACGATATAATCAGGATCGTTTTGCTGATAATGGTCTTCAATAATAGTAGAAGTCCGTACACCAATCACAGTTATTATAATTATCATGGTAAGAAATATTGGCAAGACGATTACAGATGCCGGTAGAAGCAACCAAACCAGAACTGCTATTAGACTGCCCCAGGTACCCGGTGCGCCAGGAATTCGGCCGATTTTTCCGACGGTAGCAAGCCACTCAGCCAGATGGGTATTTTTCACTGATTAGCAGTTAAAAATTGTTTAATAGCACCCCGGTTGGTCGTGAGATATGCGATACCGGTAATCACCGTAAAGATAGTCGTTATCAGAGTGAGAACATATATGAAATGGTATTGAACTATCAGGTGCAGGATAAATTTCAGTGGTTCCAGATTCAAAGCCTTTAGCCCCAGAAATAACAGGATAAAAATAATGATACTAATCTGTATGATGGTTTTGGCCTTTGCGATTGTACTGGTAATCATGATAAATCCCTTATGGGACATGACGATACGCAATCCGGTAACAAACAGATCGCGGAAAATGATCAGGGCAACCATCCAGTATTCCACCACACCCATTACAGCAAAGGATATAAAAGCGGAAGAAACCAGGATTTTATCAGCCAGGGGATCCAGAAACTTACCGGCCTCCGTTACCTGGTCATTTTTTCGTGCCAGGTAGCCATCATAGGCATCGGTAATCGAGGCAACCGCAAAAATGAATAACGCCCATGACTTAGCCCAGGGATGGTCATAAAACAAACAAATGATGAAAAACGGCGTCATCAAAATGCGCCCGATGGTAAGAATATTGGGTAAGTTTATTATCATAACGAGGTTCTTCCCTCTATTGCTCTGATTAAAGTCGCATTATCAGTGTATTCCAGATCACTGCCAACCGGAAGCCCGCGAGCCAATCTGGTAACAATTACTCCGCGTGAATTTAACAACTTTGCCAGATATAATGCAGTCGTCTCGCCTTCCACGCTGGGATTAGTCGCCACGATAATTTCACTTTCCTCATTTATTCGTGGTAACAAGGAATCAATATTCAGATCGTCAGGTCCTATGCCATCTAATGGCGACAGTACGCCACCCAAAACATGATAAAGGCCATGAAAACTATTAGTTCTTTCAAAAGTATATATATCAGCCGCTTCTTCAACGACACAAATCAGGTTTCTATTCCGTTTGGAATCTAAGCAAATTTCGCAGGTTTCTTCTTCGGTGATACCTCCACAGATATCGCAAAACCTGATTTTTGTCTTCATATCCAAAATGGCCTGAGCCAATTGGACCGCTGTTTCATCGGAGGCATTCAACAGGTGGAAAGCCATTCTACGAGCCGTCTTTCGACCAATACCCGGAAATTTAGCAAATTGCTCAATCAGGCGATTGATGCTGTCAGGAACAAACCCCATTGATCACATACCTGGTATTTTTAATCCCCCCAGCATTCCGCCGGTAACCGAAGTCATACGGTTTTGTGATTCTTCCTGTGATTTTCGGAGACCCATATTGACGGCGGATATTATCAGGTCTTCCAGCATCTCAACATCTTCTTCCAGAGCTTCAGGCCGAATTTTTAATTCCAATAATTCCTGTTTCCCATTAACCTGTACTTTGATTAACCCACCCCCGACTTCTGCATCTACAATCAGGTCTTCTAATTCATTTTGAACTGATTCAATTCGTTTTTGAATCTCTTGAGCCTGTTTTAAAATGTTGGTCATATTTCCTTTATTAATCATCTTTGCTCCTATCTAATTTGCTCACCATCAAATAATTCTATTATTCTGTCAACTACTGCTTCACGATTATCAATTCCTTCCCGATTTCCTGGGGGTGCTTCAGGCTCCTTGCTATTAACCTGCGGTAAGGAATCAGGCAATTCCGCGCTATCAATTTTAACAAATTTAATTCGTACCGCTGTTTTGATGTGCCTGCTGATTATCGATTCAATTTGATCTTTTTTCTTGTCAACCCGGTCCATGTTAAATCTAGGTTGACCGTTTACGCCAATTGTTATTAGATTATTCTCAATCTTAATAATACGGCTTTGTTCCAAAATATTTCCAACTGAAATGCTGTTTTGATTTATTTCCGAAAGAATGGCACTCCATTCCCCCTGAATTGTCTCAATTGTAAACCTCGCCTTTTCCGGTTGCCTAACCGGTTGGGATAGTAAAGTTGGTACTTCTTGATCATCATTGTGTTGGACAGTCACCTGCTGCAGCGGTTTTTCAACCGCCTGTTGCTCTTTTGGTACAATTGGAAGCTGTGCTGTTAGATGACTGGAAGAAGCCGGTTTAGGTCCTGCTGGCTCAGCAATTTTGGTCGATAATTTTCCCGGATAGGATACCGGTAATTGTTTTAATACCTCGTCCAGGGATACCGATGCATCCATTTCCAACAATTTTAAAAATAATACTTCCAATAACAGGTAAGGGTGATTCGCGTGGCGCAGCATCGTCTCCAACTCCAGCAGCAGATTTGCAATCCGCAATAAATCCCTTCGATCCCACCTGGGAGCATCATCTTCATAGCGTTGATTCAATTCATCGCTCAGTCCCAGTACCTGCTTACCTTCCGGCAGCGATGCATATAATAAATTTCTGATATGTTGGCTGAAACCATTAACAAAATCCACCACCGGCGTTCCCGATGACTGAATATTGTCAAGTAATTTTAAAGCATCAACGGCATTCCCGGAGTGGATAGCGGAAGACAAATCAAAATGCAAATCGAATGGAATAATTCCCAGTATTTTGATCGTAGCATCATAAGTGATTTTATCTCCGCAATAGGCTATAACCTGATCCAGATAACTTAACCCATCGCGCATACTGCCGTCGGCTTTCCGTGCCAGAGCCTGAATCGAATCAATCTCATAAGCGATATCTTCATCCTTAAGAACCTCGATCAGTCTGGCACTGATTGTCTTAACTGTGATGCGGTTAAAATCATAGCGCTGGCAACGTGAAATGATGGTCAGTGGAACTTTGTGAATATCGGTAGTAGCGAGTATAAATTTTCCGTGTTCGGGCGGTTCTTCTAAAGTTTTCAACAAAGCATTAAAGGCTGGGCCGGTAAGCATGTGAACTTCATCAATAATGAATATTTTATAGGGTGAATTGATCGGTGCATATTTGATCATTTCGCGTAAATTACGAATTTCTTCAATTCCCCGGTTGGAGGCTCCATCGATTTCCAACACGTCCATATTCCGGCTATCAGCAATTTCCAGACAATTACTACATTGATTACAGGGTTTTCCGGACTGATCATTCTTGCAATTTAAAGCGGCAGCAAGGATACGTGCCGTTGTAGTCTTACCCACTCCGCGCGGTCCGGTAAAAAGATAGGCTTGAGCAATACGTTCTTTCTTAAACGCATTAACCAGAGTATCGGTAACATGTACCTGACCAACAACATCTTCAAATGTCTTCGGTCGCCATTTTAGAGATAAAACCTGATATGCCATCAGTACCTGTATTCTTTGAAAATAATGCAGTCGTGCACCATTGCTGGACCGATCTGGATATTCACCTGATCACAACAGTTAACTCCACTTCAGCAGACCGCTACCTAATGATTTCATCACCTACCGCTGCTCCTTCCCAGGCCTGACGGGGTTCAGCAAAAAACCATTGTAACAGCTTGAAGTTTCAACGTCACTTATTGAGATAGTTGAACACAGCACCGGCCGTACTTTGGAATTAAACCCTGCTATAGCGGGTTGCAGGTTACAGGGCACCGCTACCTCCCCGTCTAGCACGACCACAATATCAATTAACGCTTCAAAATGTGGAGCCGAAGGGGATCGAACCCTCGACCTCTAGAGTGCGATTCTAGCGCTCTCCCAATTGAGCTACGGCCCCAGAGTGAATTATCAATTACGAATTACGAAATATGAATTAGCGGTTCCTAATAAGCAGCTACCAATTCGGGACATAGCGAAGTTGCTTGTCCCGGATAATATTATTCCTGCAAATAGCGCTGGCAAATTTACAGTTAAGAGCTGCCCCAAGTCTAACCAAAATATTTACCGTATTAAGTGACTTTGGCGCTATGAAATTTGAGCTTAATACATCTATTAAGACCAACTTTCATGCTTCTCCTTTTAGACGATTCATGTTAGACACCAAACCAGCGTTTTGGTTCTCTAAATTCACAAATTAGAGTGGATTATTAAAGCACTTTAAAGGTCTAATATGGTCAATAGGAGTTAATAATATACTACAATTTTGATTTCATCCAATTCTATCCAATCCCAAAAATTTGAACGATCAAGTTTGATCACACCATCTTTAAAACTAAAGCGCATCCTTTTACGGTATAACGATTCTGTAAACCATTGTGAATTATTACGTTTGTAATAGATAGCAACATAGGGGGGGCTATCAGCCTTAAAATCGGGAATTAGGAGTGTTCCAATCGCTTCGTTAAATTCTCCTTCTTCCGTGATGAACTCAACCTTGGTAAAACTATAGACGCGCTTCTTTAGATTGGTGTAATCCTTAAATTTATGTATTGATTGGCATACAGCAATCGGCGGTCGAAAACTGAGCAGGATTAACAATAATATCCCGTACTTCGACAGCATCGTTTTATGAACAATAAATAATCGAATCTAATGCTATATGTAAGAAATATTTTTTCAGCTTTTCTTCTTTTCCAGCATTTCAAGCCTCCGCTCCCACTCACTCATTTCATGTGGAGATTCGGCTGGTTCTTCCGCGCTTTCTTCCTCAACTACTGCTTCCTGTTCAACCTCACCCTGTTCCATCAGTTTCTGCAACTGCTTCTGCCGTGCCAGGGACCGCTGTTGTAATTCTTCAATCATTTCTTTTACTTCATCATCGAATTTGGCAATAGTTCGTTCCAACCGGTTTAATAATTCATTTTGTAGAGATTCACCATATTGTGAACCAATATTCTCCAGTATTTTGCCTAATTTATCACTGATATAATTAGCTGGGCCAGGTGCTGGCACTGGTTCCGGTGTGGTTTTTTTGGTTGTTTTCACTACAGGCATATAAACTCCTATTTTTTTAAATTAATGATTTCTAGTGTCTCTTCCGGTGATAGTGTGAAATGGGATTTAGGGCTAGAGATGATGTTCACCGCTTCATACATCTCCTGTCCGCCTAATAATCCCAACAATAAACCCATAAAGCGGTAATGCCAGGTCATCTCAATTACAGGTTTGGTATGTCCGTTCCAGATTTCCGCCATTCCTATTCCAAGCATTGCGCCGGCTGCATATATCCATTTACGCCATTTTAAACGGGTCTTAAATGATTTGTGATAGGAAATTCCACCTACTTCATAATATGGAATATCCACTACTTGTACTGGTGTTTGTATCTGCAATCGATTATCAACAAACGGTAATAGAATACCACGAATTTTCTTGCCGTTAACATGTTTTACAACTACAAATTGTCCCGTGGGAATTTTCTCCAGGATTTCACTGGTTCTTAAATATGTTAGATTCTTATAAATCTCCTGTCGATCCTTCAGCGTGATAGCTGGTTTACGATCTATCATGTGTTTTAAAGTGATAAATTGATCGAAGGTATAATTCAGGGTTTTAATTTTTTTTCGTCCGTATTTCAGATAGGCTATTTTAACCTCGTAAGTATTATCCGGCAGGGCAAATATCTGGGCACTCTCAAATCCAATTACATCCGGGAAGATTCTAAAAATGATATTCTCTTCTGCATCGACTGTCGTTCCAACTTTGGCACTCAATGGAACTACCTCTGGCGATTGAGCCACTAACCAGCCAAACAAAATAATTCCTGAAAGCAAGATCGATCTATATTGCTTCGAAAAGCTCATTCAGTTCAGGGAAGCGCCCTGATTTTGTTTTAGAAAAGATAAGTTTATCATTCTTGATCACTTCAAAAACGCCGCCTCCCGAAGGAATCAGAGTCAAAGATTTGATATTATTCCCGTATTTATTTAAAATTTCGGTAGCCACACTGGCCGCCCTCGGTAAATAATTTCAGGCATTGCAGTATTCAATGGATATTTTCATTTTTTTTTACGAACTCCTCAATATTGAATAATAATTACTATTCAATATTAGCAAAAAACTGGAATGGTTTAATACTATCGAGTTTATCATAATTTGAAAGCAGTCTCAATAGTGGTTTGTTTTATTGGGGTCAGGTTACCGGTACCATCATCACGGTAGAACTGACGAAAATCCCAAATCAGACTTACTCCGGATGCGATGGCATATCCGACCCTGTAACCGATGATTGTATTAATACTGGGATTAGCAAAATCAAAGGGATTCGGATCATTGTTGCGTTGGTAGTAGGCGCGCGCTTCGCTCAATTTCGGAATCAGATCCGGTTTGATCTCAAGTCCGGCATAGAAACTGTTATACTTTATAGTATCCTTCACCATGTTGGTGTAGGCTGCATCAACCTGGACAAAATCAAACATGTTAATTCCAGCCGAACCGAAGAAACCGGACAGGGACAGATCTGAATTTTCCGCACTAAACACCTGCATATCCTTGGTCCGAATGATTGTCGATAATCCGTCATTAACCGGAACGACCCGCGTTATGTCGTAGGATTGATCAAAAAAGCGTGGTACGAAGAAGCCTGATTTAATTCTGTATTCAAGACTGATATTAATCATCCTGAACAGGGTTGCCTGGAGACCCGGGATTGTAATCCCGTCACCTGATCTTGCCTCCGGTCGGTAAAAGGCTGTTCCAGAATCACCATCGGCCGGGAAACTCAGGTGGCTCCATTCAGCAAAGATCGTTAGCTGAGCCAGCTTGGACTTGAGGATGGGATAACCAATATCGAGACCATAACCGAGGGCTTGTGCTTTACTTCCCTGAGTCCTGAACGGTTCGCTCTTTAAAATGACCTCTGGATCGCTACCGCCGATCCAGGGATCGAAAATACTATCATTATCGGCATCAGTATCCCATAAGGTTGAGTCTGTTCCGAAATGAATATCCGGAATTCCATCGCCATCGGTATCGTTCCAGAAATTTTTATCATTCGGATAATCATCGTATGAATCAGGATAAGTGTCGCCGTCGCTATCCACCAGACCGGAGAATTGATTCATATCCATCACTAAATTGGCGCCGAACGTCAGGGGGAATTTCCTGGAGACTGTATATGAACTGCGCAGACCTAATAAGGTCCCGC
>JABMQW010000142.1 GCA_013203115.1 Fidelibacterota bacterium | reverse complement strand
TAAATAGGGCAGGTACTGAGTGAATTCATAGCGCAGGGTCAGTTGCCCGAATTGTTTTTCCAAATGGCATTGGAAGGTGATGAGATGGAGGTGGTATTGCAAGGGATAGTCAACCGGGACGGAGGTTAGGCCAAACATCAGAATAGCATCACCCTTTACCTGTAAATTATAGTAACCGTGGGCGTACCGGGCGTTTAAGTGGGTATTCCAATTCGGCCTTTCCCAAAAATAGCTAATTATAATTTGTTCCGTTGTGGTTGAACCAGATAGATCGGCTGTTATACGGTGGGCGACCGGAAGCAGGATTTCCCGTCCCAGGACCGGCGTACTGATATCGGCTTCCGCGGATAGTTGGCTGTACCCGCAGCCAATCTGGTAAAATAAACAATCGAGCGAACCTTCGATTTTGAAAGTAACTCCCTGCCGGTGGCCTTCGACCCAGCCCAGATCTGGTAATCCCGAAATTGTGCCAGCAGGCAGGGGATTTTCCACAGCTAAATCCAGATTTCCGTTAAACAATATTACAGCCGGATAGGCGGGCCACTGGGGATGGGTCAGTCCAATTTCCACCACATTATCAATTATATCTCCGGAGTAGGTCATTTTGCGATGACCTGTTAATTGAGCGATATTAGAATTATTATCATAGGTTAAGACCGGATCAAATATCAACAATTTATGACGGTAATTCAGATCGATCTTTAATTGATCCGTCAGTGGCAGGGTAGTAAACAGTTGGGGTTGCAGCAGTCTGGTGCTACCGGTTAAAGTCAGATTTTGGCCAAATGTCGGTTCGAGGTAATCCAGGAAAAAATTATTCAGGGCCGAATTATCGGAAGTTGGGTAATTATTCACCTTGAGCGGTGACGAAAAATCGGTGTCACTTAGATGAAGGCGAGCCCCCCATAGCGCTCGGTTATTACCGAATGCACCCATGATAAAACCAGATCTGGAATTTAGCCGGTAATGACCGGTAACTGCCGTAGCATCCTTCCGGTTATCAAATTCGATGAAGCGCGAATCGAGTTCGATCTGCAGACCGTAGTTGAATTTATTCTCAGACCAGATTATTCGTTGACTGACATGATCACGATTACCAGCCAGTTTTACCAGGTTTTCATTTGTTAATCGTTGGCGGTAATAATCGCTGAAAACCAGCTCTATTTGAAATTTATTGATAGGCTGCTTTAATTCTGTGTATGTAATCCGATCCAATTGGTAATCGTTCAGCAGGACCGATAAAAAGCTGTAAATATCCTGTGCCGGCATTGGCCTTAGTAATAAGGTTGTAATAAATACAAAGAGGAAGGAAATTAATTCCTTCCTCTTTGCTTGTATATAAATCAAAAGGGGGATTTGGGATTATTTGATATACATTAATTTATTGGTAAATGTCTGGCGGTCATAGCGGACCCGATAGAAATAGATTCCTGAGGGCAGGTTGCCGGCATTCCAGGGGATGCGTTTCCACCCGGCAGTCATTTTTCCATCAACCAGAGCAGCGACCTGCTCACCTAACAGATTATAAATTGTTACATTAACATTACCTGCCCGGGGAATGTCGAAGCTGATCAGGGTTACCGGATTGAAGGGATTTGGATAAGCGTCGTGCACCTCGAAAGATCTGGGCAAAGTCGGGGTTGTACCAGAACCGATAGCAACGTACGGCCGGTCAGGGAACAGGCCGTCCATTGTACTGTCAACGCCAAAGATTAAATCCTTCCACATGACCAGGAAGCTGGCTGGTGGATTATCGAACCAGGCCGACAGGTTTACCCGTTCACTATCGATAATTGTGACCGAATCAGGAATGGCGAAGTCCTGCCAGACTTCGAAAGTATGCTCTTCCATTTCCTCCATATCCATGATAAACTGAAGGCCGTCCATATCAAAATCTTCTTCGTAGGGTTGCATGGCAGAGGCTAGATCCACCATCTGAGTAAAGAAATTATGCAGGCTGCTGAAACCTTCTTCCAGGGCATCACCTGCTGCAATGAATTTGTCCACTCCATAGGGGGTCAAAGAGAGAAAGTTGGGGTTGGACTGTTCCAGTAATAAGACCAGATCGGAGTCACTTTCTATGTTGCTGAAGTCGAGAATCGTAGGATCAAGTTCAAGAATAAAAATATCACTTAATTCCGCATAGATTTCTGAAGTGCCCTGAATAATTAGATCTAATCCTGTTCGAACCAGGTTCATATTCATCTGGGCTATGGCGACCGTTGGAACCGATACATTCAAGATTTCAAATTCGCTGTCCGGACCAATTATATAAGGGCCATAGGAATCTTCAACGGTTTTGATCAAAATCACAAAATGGGCTGGTTCATCGGCATTGGTGAAAAAATCCAGATGATAATCGACATCGTCGAGATCATCCATGAAATTGACACTTTCCCAGTCATACAGGTAGGTCAGGCTATCTATCCGCCCCTCGTCCAGCAGGCGGAAAATATCATCAAATATGGGTAGGTGATCATTTATGATATTGAAAGACTGGACCATAGCAATTCCCAAATGAGCATCAGGGTCGGTTGGCTCCAGGAATAATTGTGTCTGCCACAAAAGTTCCAGTCCGGAAAGGCGGGCTTCAATAACATCAATGTCATCCCAGTCATTCATGATCATATCGGCGCTGATCAGGTCCAGGGACTCGGGATCAAGTCCATAGGGAAAAATTCCGCCGAAATCGTAGCCACTCGGATTCGCTGAACGATAAAAATCCCAATAGATATTGGGCAACCCATCACCGGGCATATTCTGGATGATTACCAATGGTCTAATGGAGTAGCCTTCATAATCACTGGTATATTCATATTCCTTTCCAGCAAGTAAAGAATCTAATTCGTCGATCGCCATTTGGATCGAATCAATTGGTGATGGATCGATTTCAAAGGGTGCGAATGGTTGGTTGGTCAATACAATCTTCACAGTATCAAGTAGTTCGGTCAATTGCTCCAAACCCACTCGGAAATGGACAATCCCAGGCATTACATCACCACCGGTAATGGACATAACCGAGTCCATCCAACTGCCAAACTGGTCAAATTCAGTACCCATTGAGTCGCCAATTGCTGAGATATCTTCCAGATGGTCAAAGAAACTACGGGAGAAAATAAAAGTTGTATCGACAAATTCACTTCCTAAAACCTGGAGCGAAAAGTTAAAATCGGCTGAATTACTGAATATAGAGTCCAGGTGGCTGCTGAAATATTGATCGGCAAAATTGTCGCCTATATCGCCAAAGAATTCTTCGATGGTCATACCAAAATTATCGAAATCACTATCGAGACTGTCAGTAGTATGACTCATGAAATCACGGAACGCCTCATAATCACCGAAGTCGAAGAAATCTGTTAAAGCGGTCAGGAAAGCATTCATCTGCATAGTTTCCAGCATTGGAATGATATCACTTCCGATCCGACCTGCCAATGTATCCAGATTGGTTCCGATTGATTCCATAATTGGATCAAGTTCGGTAATCATCGTATCACCATCAATATGGCTCCAGGCAAATGCCATAATTGCCAGACCCATATGAGCCTGCATGGTGGTGTCGTTGTCAGCACCGCTGGCAACCTGGATCAGCCAGCCGGCTTCTTTTCCGACTAAATAGGCAATGTAGGTCGGAGTAATTTCATCTTGTAAAATTAGATCGGGTGTTTGGGCGTTTAGACTAAATACTAGAACCGGTATAAGGAAAACTGAATATTTACTTTGTAAACTCATAGCTTAATCCCTTGTTGAATGTAATTCGGTCATTTCCCAGAAATCATAATCCATGCCGTATATGAATTGAAGAATAGTCACTTTCGAACCTGGAATAACAGTATAACCTTAATAGAAAATACCACTTTATTTGATTAAATGTTGTGATTGACGCCACAGTTTTTGATCTTACAAAAAGGATATTAATTCTACTTGTAGGATTGTTTATCTATACTATAGAATCCAGATGAGCGATACCATCCATAAATTGTGAGAGAACAATGTCAACTAATGCCATCAACCAACTGCCATTCAAAGGACGCGAATTCTTAACTCGGCTGAAACATAATAATTCCAAGGATTGGTTTGATGCCAACCGGGAATTGTATGAATCGGATATATTAAACCCGTCCCGTGATTTTGTAATTTCAATGGGTGTAAAACTACGTCAACTCGTACCAGCGATTGTAGCAGATCCACGGGTTAACCGTTCCCTGTTTCGTATCAATCGGGATATCCGTTTCAGTAAGAATAAATCACCATACAAGACCCACATCGGTATCTTCTTCTGGGAAGGAAAGGCACCAAAGTTGGAGAATTCCGGGTATTATTTTCATATTGAACCGAAAGAATTATTTCTGGGCGTTGGCCTGCATATCTTCCCTAAATGGGTGTTAGAAAAATACCGTCAAGCAGTTAGCGATCCGCAATTGAATATAACTTTAACTGATGCCATTTCAATTGTGCAGCGCAACGGTGGCGAAATTGGTGGCGATAAATATAAACGTTATCCAGCAGGATACAATTTGGATGTGGCTGAACCGGAACTATTGTTATACAAGGGTATCTATGGACTGACGTGGGTAAGGGATTTTGATCTGTTATCGAATGTTGACTTAGTGGATTTTTGCTTCGAAAAATTCAAGGAATTATCGCCGATTCACAATTGGTTAGTCAAGCTGGTTCAATAACGAAATGAATATAGTTATCGTGTATTATTCGAATTAAATAAACCTGTGGATAAGTAAGTGGATTACTGAAAAATACCCTATATAGTATTTCATATATCTCACTTCATATTAATAATACAACTGTAATATAATCTGTATTTAACGACCTAGATAATTCAAAATAAAATGAAAAATGACCATTTTAAAAATGGCGTTGAGAAATTCTACGAAAAGATCGTAAAGAAAAATAAACTGTTGGAACGAAGTGAGTTTTTATTTTTTAGGTATTTT
>JABMQW010000141.1 GCA_013203115.1 Fidelibacterota bacterium | reverse complement strand
CTAGAGTGAAGTGGCTATCATAATTTACAGGTTTTTGAACCTGTCTTGGTGGGCGATGACGGATTTGAACCGCCGACTTCCTCCTTGTAAGGGAGGCACTCTGACCAACTGAGTTAATCGCCCAAACGAGGGCGAAATTACGAAGCTTTATCCTTTTTCGCCGGTGCCTTTTTTATCTTTATCGGTTTTACCTCGGGCAAGGCAATTTTTATTACATCCAGCATATCCTTGGCAAAATGGAATTCAAGATCCTTTTTGATATGGTCCGGAATTTCTTCCAAATCCTTACGGTTATGATTCGGTAAAATTATCGTTTTAATACCGGATCGATGGGCTGCCGTAACCTTCTCCTTTACACCACCAATCGGCAGAACGTTACCGCGTAAGGTAATTTCACCGGTCATCGCCAGGTGATCTTTGACTTTGAACCCGGTAAGCAGTGAAACCAGGGCTGCCAGCATACTAACACCAGCCGATGGTCCATCCTTGGGTATCGAACCAGCCGGGACATGAATATGGGTATCGGTTTGCTCGTAAAAATCGTCCGGAATACCCAGCCTTGCGGTATGCGAGCGCACAAAACTCATCGCTGCGGTTGCTGATTCTTTCATCACATCACCCAGTTGACCGGTTAAGGTCAAGTGGCCTTTTCCTTTACTTTTACTAGCTTCGATAAACAGGATATCACCACCTGCTGCCGTCCAGGCCAGTCCTATCACCACACCTGGTTTAGTGGTTCGCTCCGCCAGATCAGAATAAAAACGCGGGGCGCCCAGGTATCCATTAACCTTTTTCTTAGTGATCCTGACTTTTTTACTCTTCTTCTCTACTTTATCGCGGGCTACTTTGCGGAAAACATTAGCGATTTCGCGCTCCAGATTCCGTACACCCGCTTCCCGGGTATAGGAGCGAATCAATTCTTTAATCCCTGTTACATCCAGAGCCACATCTTCTTCGGTCAATCCATTTTCTTCGATCTGCTTGGGAATCAAATGCTGTTGAGCGATCTTAACTTTTTCATCCTCGATATAACCGGAAAATTCCAGAATCTCCATCCGGTCTTTCAAAGCCGGTGGGATCGGATCGCTGTAATTCGCAGTAGAAATAAACATCACTTTGCTCAAGTCAAACGGCACCTCCAGATAATGATCACTAAAGGAATAATTCTGTTCCGGGTCCAGCACCTCCAGCAAGGCTGATGAAGGATCGCCACGGAAGTCCATGCCCAATTTATCGATCTCGTCCAGCATGAATACCGGATTATTGGTGCCAGCCTTTTTCAGGGATTGGATTATCCGGCCTGGCAGGGCGCCGATGTAAGTCCGGCGATGGCCGCGAATCTCAGCTTCATCCCGAACACCACCAAGTGAAATGCGGATAAACTCCCGCCCCATTGAACGGGCGATCGATTTACCCAGCGATGTTTTACCAACTCCGGGAGGGCCGGCAAAACACAGGATCGGTCCGCGCACAGAGCCATCGGGATCTTTGCGTTGCTTCAATTCCCGCACTGCGAGATATTCTACGATCCGTTCCTTAATTCGATTCAAACCATAATGATCTTCATCCAAAATCTTTTTCGCTTTTACAACATCGACCGTGTCATCAGTAGAATTTGACCAAGGCAGGTCAACCAGCCATTCAATGTAAGTGCGGGCAACGGAGTATTCCGGCGACTGGGTTGGTATTTTAGTGAGACGGTCAAGTTCCTTGAGGGCAACTTTCTCGGCCTCTTCGGACATATTGACCGCCTTGATCCGGTCACCAAGTTCTTTCAATTCGACCGTACCTTCATCTTCGCCCAGTTCTTTACGGATAGCTTTCATTTGCTCGCGCAGATAATATTCCCGCTGGGATTTGGCAATTTCATCATGGACTTCACTCTGAATTTCCTCACCCAGCTTGATGCGCTGGATTTCCCGGGTAATGATGGCATTTGTATGCTCCAACCGCTTTTTAATATCCAGTTCTTCCAGTACCTTTTGTTTTTCGGAATTGGACACGGTGAGCAATGAAATCGCGCGGTCAGCTAAGCGGGATGGCTTATGAATATTGGAAAGCATCCCCGAATGCTCCTCGGTTAAATTCGGAGCAACTTTGATTAAATCACCGAAGATCTTGCGCAAATTATTAGCGAGGGCATCGAGTTCTAAATCCTCGGGATGCTCCACTTCAGGAATTGCTTCGACGACCGCCAGAAAATAGGGATCATTACTGGTAAAATTAAGCAGTTTAACGCGCTCAACTCCCTGGACGATTGCCGATTTACTGTTGTCCGGCATATCAAATACTTTCAGGACTACAGCCAGAGTGCCGAATGAATATAAATCTTCCGGAGTCGGATCCTCGATGGATCCATCTTCCTGAGCGACAACTACAATATGTTTCTGTTGGGTATCAAGATCATTGATCAGCCGTAAAGATTTTTCGCGACCGATATAGATTGGAATCACCTGTTGGGGAAACAAAACTGTATTCCGCAATGGCATTACCGGATATTTTTTAGATTCCTGCGCTCGGCCCGGAGCATCAACCGGACGACCATCCTCATCATAATAATCTTTCATCTGAATCCTTTAAATTAGTACGAATTCTTTACGACAATTTATGTGCCAGTCATAATCGCCTGCGATTATGGCACGCTGCTATTCCAAACTACGCATTCTGGCAGTCTTTTACATCACATTTGGTAATTGATGGCAACTGGTACAGACAGCTTGAGCTTCATGAGGCATTACCATCGCTTCCATGATTTCACCTTTCAGGTTGATCTGCCGCGATTCGCGATGACAGCGTAAACAGGTTTCCTCATCCACAAATGACTGGTGGAATGGTATCGGTGATAAGGCTGGTGCCAATTCCAATTCAGCGGTTCGCCCGGTACCGGGACTAAAAGGAGCGTAAATCAGCCAGATTAACAACAATCCGCCTACAATACTGATTAGGTAGACAATTTTTTCACGGTTATTCATTCTCAGACTTTTTAATTACAGTTCGGGCTTGCTCATCAGCATGATAGGAACTGCGCACCAGAGGGCCACTTTCGACAAACCGAAAACCCATATTTAAACCGGAACGTTTAAATTCTTCGAATTCTTCCAATTCTACATAACGTTTGACCGGTAGATAGTTTTTAGATGGTTGTAAATATTGTCCGATCGTAAAAATATGGACTCCCAGACCTGCTATTTGCTCCATTGTTTCCAGAACTTCAGCCTTTGATTCACCTAACCCGACCATTAAACCGGTTTTAGTAAGTAATCCATACTCAATTGATTGGCGTAAAACTGACATACTGCGTTGCCAGTTAGCCTGGGCACGTACCTGGCGACTGATTCGCTCTACGCATTCTACATTATGGCTGAAGATTTCAGGTCCGGCAGCGAATACTTTTTCCAGCGCGGGTCGATAGTCCTGAAAATCAGGAGTCAGCACTTCTACCGAACAGCCAGGCGCCCTATTATGGATAGCTTTGATCGTATCAGCCCAGACCGTGGCGCCAAAATCACCTTTAAGGTCGTCCCTGTCAACCGAAGTAATCACCACATGTTTTAATCCCATGGATTTTACCGCTTCAGCGGTACGCTCCGGTTCACCAGTATCGCAGGTAACGGGTTGACCGGTTTTAATTGCACAGAAACCACATGAGCGAGTACAGATGTCGCCCAGGATCATAATCGTGGCCGTACCTCGATTCCAACATTCATATATATTCGGACAACGCGCTTCTTCGCAGACGGTATTCAAACTCCGTGCTTTAAGTACATTCCGCACGTGTTTATAATCTTCACCGGTGCGTAAACGGATTTTTATCCAGGAGGGCTTCTTCAAAGGCTGTTGGGCTAATTCCGACATCATAAACTTAACATACTAAATAATTGCTCAATCCAAAATTAGAATGTATTTGAAATATCATGTGTACTAATTTCAAACTTCCCCAGAAAATGATTGATCAGGTTGGGCTTTACTTCGTCAATTGAAATTTCACATTTCAATAAACGACTCATTGTTGTGACACCGAATTGAGCCATTCCACAAGGGACAATACTGTGGAAATACTTCAGATCGGTGTCCACATTCAAGGCAAATCCATGCATGCTTACCCAACGTGATAGTCGTACTCCCAATGCTGCCACTTTCTCATCATTCACCCACACACCAATATATTTGGGGCGACGTTCCGCAACAATCCCGAAATCAGCCAGTGTCCTGATAAGAACTTCCTCCAAGGAATGCATATACCAGCCGACGCTCAAACGATAATAATGCAGGTCCATAATCGGGTAACCTACCAGTTGTCCGGGACCATGATAAGTGATATCGCCACCCCGTTCGACCTGGTAAATATTCACATCTTTGGGGTGATCAGGCAACAGATTCGAGCGGTCGGCATTGCGCCCAATCGTATAAACCGGTTCGTGTTCTACCAGGATCAGGGTATCTTCAATTTTACCAGTGACCCGTTCGTTGTGCAATCGCTTTTGCAGCTCCCAAGTATGTTGGTAAGATTTAATTCCCAGATCGAGAATTTGTACGGATTGATTACTATCCATCAGATTAGGTGAAAATTAAATGGAGCCCCACGGGTAAACCATGTACTGAACGAAGTGAATGTGACGTGGTATTCTTCTTGTCGGGATAAACTACTTCTGCACGCATTGGTATTTTATTTTATCTAATGGAAATGCCGATTAATACAAATAGAACACCCCAAATTCAATAGTAACGATCTGATGAAATGTTGTTAAAACCAATATCATAGGTTAATTTCTATTAGATAAGCTAATTATTCACACCAATAATAATGCGAAGATAATCTATGCCAAAACACCAAAAACCTAGCGATTACTGTATTTTGATCATTGATGATGAGCCGGAAATAACTTATATGTTCAGTGAATATCTATCTGAGGTGGGATATAAAATATTTATAGCAAATACCGCCTCGGCCAGCCAAGATATTTTTAAACAAGAAACCATTGATATAGTTCTTTTAGATATTAATATGCCTAAAACAAGCGGCTCCAAGCTTTTAGGGGATTTTAAAAAACAAAAACCCGAAGTGATTATCATTATGGTCAGCGCCATTCAGGAAGTTGATATGGTTGTAAAATGCATGCATATGGGTGCCTATGATTATTTAGTGAAACCGATCATTGAATTAAACCAGATCAAGATCAGAATCGAGCGGGCTCTATCGGAAAGGGCTACCCTACTGGAAAATAAATCCTTGAAGAAGAAACTCTCCCAGTCCGTGATGATGAGCAATATCATCGCCCAATCACCTGTGATGGATTCGGTGATGAAGTCTGTTCAAACGGTAGCCCAGTATGATTCAACCGTTCTGATTACGGGCGTATCGGGTACTGGTAAGGAACTGATTGCCCAAACGATACACGATCTGAGCAAGCGGTCCAAAAATTCCTTTATCGCCGTCAATTGCGGCAGCATCCCGCAAACACTTCTGGAGAGCACCTTGTTTGGTCATGAAAAAGGAGCTTTTACCGGGGCTATCAACAAACGTATAGGCTTATTTGAAGAATCTAGTCATGGGACTATCTTACTCGACGAGATCACGGAAACCAGTCCCGATTTCCAGGTCCAGTTATTGCGGGTATTGGAAAATAATACTATTCGTCTGGTGGGTAGTCCCCGTGAGATTGAACTCGATCTACGAATTATTGCCGCCACCAATCAAAATATTGAAACACTGGTTGAAAAAGGGAAATTCCGCGAAGATCTTTATTATCGCTTGAATGTCTTCCGGATCGCCCTGCCACCGTTGAAAGAACGTAAAGAGGATATTCCTCTGCTGACGGAGTATTACTTACACAAGCTGTCCAAAAAGATGAAGAAGGCGCCCCTGCGAATTTCATCCGAAGTGCTGGACATATTTCAAAAATATCCCTGGCAGGGTAATATTCGTGAATTGATTAACTGCCTTGAAAATGCTATTATTCATTGTAATGAGGGAATAATTAAACCCCACCATTTACCGGATAATTTTGAATCGTACCGGATAGAGGGAACGGAACACAATAAACCCGATTCCTACCAGACATCCATTAGGAAGTTCGACTTGGATTATTTCGCTGACCTGCTCAGATTTACCAATGGCAATATTACCAAAGCTGCATCCATTGCAGGATATAGCCGTCCACACCTTCACATTAAAATAAAATCTTTAGGTCTGAAAGAGTGATGCGAGTAACAGAATTTTCAAAATACAATCATTAGTAAGAATATTATGACATAGCCTAAATCTCAAGTCCTCGTCATATATTCATATATTAATTATATATACACCAAAATTATAATTTACTAAATAAAACAAATATCAATAGTCATATCTACCTAACACTTGTTTGATCCTTTGATTTTGTAAAGTGAAATATAATACTAACAGTTTCACTGAATTTATCCAGACCTCTTGTAATTGAAAAATAATTACAGCACTATAAGACAATATAAATCAGTAGCATATAAATATTTAAATTAAGCTGGTACAATCTTTGAACGCCTAATACCGCGATGGCAAAAGAAATTACATCTTCTACCCTGGAAAATACGGCTTTAGTGGAAGTATCTAGCTCACAATATCCCAGTAAAGCGGTACTTTATAAGCAGCTTGGTATTGAATTCATAGATTTAAAAACCGTTTATTCTTTTGATAATTCCATAGCAATAAAAATGACTGAGGAATTATGTGAGTATCACCGCGTAGTTCCTTTAGAGACAACTGCCGATGGTCAATTAAAACTGGCCATGGCTGATCCATTTGACATGGTTGCCCAACAAATTGTCAGTGCCAAAACCGGATATCCTATAAAAGCGCTAAAATGTTCTGATGAAGATATTGGCTTTGCCCTTGGACGTATCTTTAAAAATAACGCCAGTTTTGAAGAAACACTCCAAGAACTTATCGAAGTAGATGATGGTTCAGAGGAAGTACTAGCCCCCGAAGTCAGCATAGATATTCTTCGATCAGAAGCTT
>JABMQW010000140.1 GCA_013203115.1 Fidelibacterota bacterium | reverse complement strand
GTATAAAACTGTGCCTGACTGCCCACTTCCCATCCATACTGATTGTCGCTACCGGACCGTCAAGCCGTTCAAATCTATCTCCATAGAGATTAACAATTATTGCTTTATGCTGATTATCAATGAAATCGTTATAAATTATTTTACCTGTATCCCCTAGCCATTGGAGCATGGCCCCCATCTGCCAATTCCAGGTTTTCGTAGTTCCAATCTGATGAAATGAATCATAATCCGGGGCAGTAAAATAACCCACCTGAATTTCGTCATCTGCAGCAGGCATCATCAGGGGGTTTGTATATTTATGAGCTAACAATTTTGTATTATCTGGTGACCAGGGACATTTATCATGGAATCCAAAGAAAAATCCTTCGTGAATTTGGATAGGGTTTGTACTAACTATTTTCAATTGAGGTAATAAGGAAAAAAAATATTGATATATTGATACTACCCTTTTTTTCAAACTTGGGTGGAATCTTACTAAATTATAAAAAAACCGTTCAACGCGATTCATATTTAGTAGGAATTATATTATAGTGTATTATTAAAGGTATTATTAGATATTGAAAATTCATGCTCTGATACTAATCATAAACAGACTAAGTCGATGCTTGACAAACACTTCCCAATTAGGATAGGACAATTGAAAATTGCAAATCACTCATGATTTCTGAGATATTCTACAAATAATCTATCAGGAGTTTTATTTAAAATAATTAAACGAATTAAATAAATATCGGCAAGGAATGTTGTTGCAAAGTTTAAAATCAAAAAGATATAAAGGCCATCCAAGCCTAACACATAAATTTTATTTAAATATAAAAATATGCATAAAAGTATGAATATGGATATCCCTAATCCTTTGATAATAATTGAACTTGCAAAATATATCAACCTTTTCAATAATGTATCTTTTGCACCTGTGGAACCCAAACCATCAATGTTAATTGTTTTACCTTTAAATTGTTTTAATTGTTGCTGAGATATTGTCGCTTTAAGTGGGTTACGGATAGCGTCACTAAATGAATGAGCAACACTAGCTCTTAAATATCTCATCAAACAGGTTGTCCATGCCCCGAGTGCTCCATAAATCAGAGGTACTATAGAACCTATATCCCAACTTAGCCGGATTGCTATACAAATAAGTATGAATGGGAATATAGTCACTGGTAAAAGCCTATCAACAAAGAGCCCGGTAAGTGAAGATTCTTTCCGAAATCGGGCAATTTCTCCATCTGTATGATCTAAAATTGTAACTAAAACCAACATCACGGGGATTAAAAACCAATGTATTCCAGCAGGTAATAAGAAAATTAGCGAAGCTGCTATACCTATAAATACATTAATTATAGATAATTGGTTTGCCGTAATATTATACTTGACTAGCAGTTTAGTAAAATAAATAGAATATTTACGCACTACAACCTGATGCAGATCATCGTAATGCTCTTTTTGACATATTTTTTTTAGCTCTGAAATATCCAAACTATTTGTTTCCTATCCTAAAGTATTCCTGATTATGAGTCATTCTTCAATTTTATATGGGTGAATTAATTATTTGGTTTGGGATTGATTTATGATAATAATTCTACTTCAAATTTTCCATTATCTTAAAACTGGTCTTAGTGACTTCGAATAATTCTTCTAATGGAATGGGTGCGGGTTTATCCTCTTTCACTGTATCAATAAATGCTTGTATACAGGCGCGATGTCCTTTATCTTGTGTCCACATTTTTTTATGTCGAAAGCCAGGTGATCCAAATCCTTTCAAAATTTTATAATTATTCAATTGGAATATTTTTCCACTGCTAAACACTTCTAGTCGTTCTTTGGGAACCGTTTTATGACCATTAGCAAAATAATGTATTGTTCCAATGGAACCGTCTTGAAATTTAATAGAAATGGATACTTTATCTTCTTTTACTGCTGAAGCAGTTTTCCCTCCAATTTGTATTGCCCGAACATATTCAATTGGAAAACCAATCAAATACCGAAATAAATCAATAAAGTGACAAACTTCACCAATGATACGACCTCCTCCGCGACTAGGGTCTTGTACCCAATGTTCATCGGAAATAAAACCGGCATTAACTATCATAACCATTGTTTTTGGTTCCGAAACTGAATCTAGCAATTCATTCAGTTTTATTACTAACGGGGAAAAACGCCGATTAAAGCCCACAGTAAGAAATGGGTCTTCTACTTCCGATATAATCGTTTTAATAGAATTAAGTTCTTCATTATTAATAGCAAGTGGTTTTTCTACAAATACTTTTTTTCCTGCTTTTAGTGCTCTACAAACTAGCTCTCCATGGGTATCATGACGAGTGGAAATGACCACAGCGTTGATTTCGGAATCGTTAAATATTTCATCAACATTTGTTGTTGATTGAACAAAATTATATTTTTCACCCAAGTGAGAAGAACTGACACCCCCTAGAGACGCAATCGTTTTCAAGAATGCATCTGTTTTAGTAAGAACTGGTAATAAGATTTGTTTGGTATAATTCCCTGCGCCAATAAGACCCAGTATTACTCGATTATTAGATATTTTTTCTTTCTTTTTTTCTAAGATTTTAACAGTTTGATCAGATGATTTAAATGATTTTGCAGTATAATTATAATTCAGTAATATTCCAATCGTCGATGGATTTTCTAAAATATATTCGTAAGCGTCAATTGCGTCATTAATAGAAAATTCTGCAGTAATTAATGGTCGTATATTAAGCGCTCCTTGATTCATCAACTCCAATACTGCTTTTAAATTTCTTTGCTCAGTCCACCGGACAAAACCAATAGGGTAATCAACACCTTTCAGTTCATATTGATCATCATATCGTCCCGGCCCATAAGAACAGGATACTTGGAAACTAATTTCTTTTTCATAAAAATCAGATCTCGACAATTCTAACCCGGTCACTCCCACAAGTATAATTCTACCGCGTTTCCTAC
Organism: Fidelibacterota bacterium; assembly: GCA_013203115.1. Classification (GTDB taxonomy): domain Bacteria; phylum Fidelibacterota; class Marinisomatia; order Marinisomatales; family TCS56; genus JABMQW01. The sequence continues at coordinate 34,263 of JABMQW010000140.1, read as the reverse complement.
ACATCTGCGCAGCTTGGTGAACAGGTAAATTACTTTTTGTAGCAGCAGTTATAATTACGCCATCTACGCCTTTCCCATTAGTCACAGTGAATGCAGTATTTACAGGGTCAACATCGCGTGCAATATCCACGGTTTGAATACCAAGCTGCTGGGCAAGTTTTAATTTTTCAGGATCATTATCAATTCCTAAAACATTACAGCCATTTGCTTTTAAAATTTGAGCGGTCAATAGGCCAACTAAACCTAATCCAGTGACGGTAAATACTTCACCTAAAGTAGGGTTCGCAAGACGTATTCCCTGGAGCGCAATCGAACCGACTACGGTAAAGGCAGCCATCTCATAACCGACTTTTCCCGGGATAGGGGCACAGAGGTTTTCAGGGACACAGACAACCTCTGCATGTGTACCGTTAGATACAACACGATCTCCAATTTTAAACTTTGTTATTCCATCACCTACAGCAATAACTTCACCCGCATTTGAATAACCCAATGGTAATGGAGTATCTAATTTTGACTTTACTACTTGAATAGTAGGAAACAAACCATCCGTCTTGATTTTATTAATAACATCCACGATTTTTTCTGGTTGTTGGCGGGCCTTTTTTAAATAGCCTGCTTTCCCAAATTCAATCAGCATTCTTTCGGTGCCTAATGAAATCAGACTAGTGTTCGTCTTAATTAGTAAATGACCATTTAAAATTCCTGGGATTGGAACTTCAGTAAGTTGTGTCTCCCCGCTTTTTAGATTTTGTAAAACTTGTTTCATCCCTGTGATCCTGCTAATTCCCGTCAATATTAATTCTAATTGTGATTCGCAATCTTTTGATACAAAGTCAACATTTTTGCTCCATTATCCGCTAACTTATAATGTCTTAGATTATTTTTTACTAAACTATAATTATCAATACAGTAACACAACTTAGTAACAAGATCTGGTACATCTCCAGTTTTAAATAATATTGCTCCTTTCGGACGACCGTCGATATCGCTAGCAATCACCGGGATGTTTAATGCAATAGCTTCCATTGTTGATACACTATTCCCATCATAATAAGTTGGTCTGACATAAATATTACAATTCTTCATAACCGATAAAAACTGTTCGGAGGACAAATCACGAAGAACGAGATGGTACTCATAATTACTAATTTTTTTCATTAATTTTATTCTATATTTTTTATCCTCTGCAGTATAAAAAATAAATATAAGTCCAATTTTAATATTCCTCATACACATTACTTTATTGGCTGCTTGAATTATTAAATCAAAACCATACAACAAAAAAATACGGCCGCTGACTAATATTGTCATATCAACGTTAGCTTTAAAAGAATTTATTTTTGTCATCGATTTAATAGCTGACTTATTAAAATCAGATGGGAAAATGAATGGTGGGATTAATGTTACGTTTGTTTGCTGTCTTTGCAGTCTGTTTAGATAAAAATCCAGTTGTTCTTTATTAAGAGCAATGACGTGATTAAATGAGTTTATCATTTTTTTCACAGCTATTTGCCAAATGAGACTTTTTTTCTCATATTGTTTTACAAAATGACCAGAGTGAATTGTGAGAACAGTTTGCACATTTATAAGATTGAATAACAGAAAAAAACCGCCTTTAATGAATATTTTAAATAGGGATGTGTGAAAATGACACACATCTGCATTACTACTAGATAACAAGTTAAGTAACTGGATATATTTCTGAGATCTATTACCTTTAAGATAAATAATACGTTGATCCAAACTCTTAGCACAGTGATTACTTGTATTTTGGTCAATCACGATACTGTTAATTCCGTTTTTCATCAGATACGCATGTAATCTGTTGATATGTGATGAGACTCCACCATATGGCGGGGGCCATCTTCCAATATTTACGACCTTCAGAATGTTACCTGTAAACTGTTTTTTATTATATTATTTAATAGCATAGTGCGAATGTTACAGATTTGTTTATACCTCGTGTAAGGTTTTTTTTACAGTAATAAATTTATAGGTAAAGTAATAAAAACAAACGAAAAGAATAAAAGGAATCGCGGGATTTATAAGAATAGATTTCATAGTACCTGATAGACTTGTTCGACTAAAAAAAATAATAGTAGGGAGCATACCAAAAACAAAGATATTTTGGAATAGATATGGATCTAATGCCAATTTTTGTAATAAAAATCCAAATAATATAAAAAATATAACAACTCCCAGTATTCCAAAATTAAGATAGCTATCACCAATTATTGAAAATCCAAAAGCTCCTCCAGCTCGAAATCGTCCAATACTTGCTTTCTTAGCAAACAGTAGCGCAATTCCCTCTTGACGGTCAGCATAAAAGACTTTAGGAATAAGACTGGGAAAAATATCAATAACCGTTCTACCATATTGATAATCCCAAATACCCTTTTTTAGCAGATTGATTACTCCTGTGGAATTGATAACAGATGCCGAAAATTCATCATTGATTAAAAACTCCTTATGTTCAACAACAAAGGTCCATCCTTTCTGCCATTGGTTTAATAAATCCGTTTCCCCCTTAAACGCTCTTATAAAACCGTAGGCATGCATTGTTCCATAAATGACTATTATCACTATGGTAATTTTCAACCAGTGAATTTTTTTTAAGTGGAGCAAATACATCGATATACCCACCATGCTTGGAAAAATATATGATCTTTTTCCAGTGGCAATTACTAAAATTATTGCCAATATCAGATAAATTAATACCCAACAAATTTTTTGCCATTTGGTTTGTTGCATAAGCAAATTAATACCAATAATAAAAGGCAACGTATTCAACCAAAATAAGAATAAACCCTTTCCTGCTATAAATTTGTGGTATTTTATATAATCCCATGAGAATATTGAAGTAATATCAATAACAATAAAAAAGATATATAATAAGATACATAAATATAACCCATTAAATAATATCAAAGCGTCTGATGATAAGCTGGGTTTTACCTCTTTCCTATCTTCAATTCCTGTGAAAAGATACAACCCAAAAGCAGACCCAAATAAAAAGATGATTGCAATATTGTGTAAAATAAATGAGAAATGCAGGTCTTTCGCAGTAGCGCCGAAAACAGCTTCACTGAAACGATCCAGTAATACACCAGATCCAAATATAACCGTGAAAAAGGCAGGCAATGAGATATACAAGGCAAAAAAGGAAATAAATAGAAAACGAATGTCGAGGACTTCGCCTTTAACTATTCCAAAAACTAATATCGTTATTACAATTGGAAATATTGTGTAGAACAAGAATATTAAAGTTTCGGAATTTAAAAGGATACCAAGTATTAAGACAAAGAATGGCGCACTAAATAGAATACTGTTTCTCATGATTTTTCAGTCTTGAATTGACGCTTCCAAAGATAAATAAATACAACCATAAAAAGGCCAATTTCAAAAAATAATTTTGACCCTAAGACCGAAAAAAGCCCAAAGTTTTCAAATGTTAAATAACATATAATAGTTTTCAAGATAACTAGTATTACTGCTCCTTTAAGCACAATGGAATACTTCTGCTGTGAATATAATTTTTGTGATAAAATTTCAAATAGGGAATAAAATGGAAGACTAATAGCAACAAACTGTAATACGGTAGCAATTACCTGGACGTCAGTGGGTGAAATTTCTCCTCTAAGAAAAAAGAGTTTTGTCAAAGGAATTGAAAAAATATAAAGGGAAAATGAACAAACCGATAACAATATAAATGTATTAAGTAAAGATTTTTTATATCCGAAACCATGATTGGTAAATTCTACAAGAAAAATCTTTCTGGAAGCTGCAACTATTGTCGTTAATATTATCGCTCTAAGTGCATTTCCATAAGTAAAATTGGAAATTGTTCCCTCCGTACTAAATGATAGAAAGTACTTATCAATAATTACTGCGATATAAATTATTAAATTTATTGCTGTAGAAAAAAATATACCAGTTTTAAGGGGTATATCAGAATGATTGATTTTACCAAGATTCTTGAAAACTCTTCTAATGAAAATATAAACAATATATATTGAACTAATCCAACTTCCTATAAACCAAGCATATACCACTCCAATGACATCGTTACTCCATAAGTAGATTATCACTACACAAATAATATTTCGAATAATGTCGCCAATATCTACTATATTATAGTTTTTTGAATAGTATAAATAAGCTGAAAAAAGAGCATTACCCAACATTGGGTAAGACATAAATGAAAAGATTCTCAAAGATTTGGATGTCACTTGCGTACCAAGTTCTCCCAAGCCCGGACCAATTATTTGAGTTATCTCATTTGCATATATAAAAAGAATTAAATTAAGAAAAAATGCGACACACATAACCCATAAAAGGCTCGATATAAAATCATTCCTCGTATAATGTTTTTCTAAATATGGTATCATGCCTTCGGAGAAAGCTTTTAATGAAATTGCATAAACCGATAAAATAACTGTAAGTGCTAAAAATATTCCATCTGTTGATTCTTGAGATCCAAAAAGATATGCGATTTCAATAGTGCGTAAAAATCCCAACGCTCTTAGGAGTACTAAAAATAAGGTTAAAACCGTTATGGATTTATAAATGTGCTTCAATACTAAACAAGAGAATTGTTAATAAATAATTATGCATTAGGATAGGAGAAATACTATGCTAAATTTTTGTTAGGCTATTTTAATCTCTGATTTTGCAGTAAACGATAGTTCGAAATACTTTGAAAGGATAATATTATTATAATACTGAAAATCAGACTAGCAAAAAAGGATGCAACAACAATATTTGCCCTATTAGGTTTATATTTTTTTTCCGGTATAACTGCTAAATCTAATATTTGAAGAGTTGGAGTATCTTTTGCTTCTTGTATCTTTGCTTCTTCATATTGTTGAGTAAGAAATATATAGAGTTTATTCTGAATCTCTACTGCTCGTATAAACCTCGCGAGTTCAATACCTAAATCGGGTATCTCCTTAAACTTTGGGAATAGAAAGTCTCGCTCAATCCCTCTATCCATATTTTCGAGTTGCATTTCCAGTTGATTTATTTCCCTCTTCACATTTTGAATATCAGGATGATCAACTGAATACGAGTGTTTTAATACTTCATATTTCACTTCTGCAAATATTTTCTGCGCTTTAATTGTTGCAGCGATTTCGATGGCAGCTGATGTTTGTTCAGGTAGGGCTAATGTATTGTACTTTTTTTGAAATGAATTTAAATTGTCTTCAGCAACTTGAAGATCATGGATGTTCATATTATATCGTTTTTCTATTAACTGTCGATGAAGTTTTGCTTTTTCTCCCTTAAGATTGTTATTAACCTCATCAAGTTTTTTAACAAAATAATTTGATATATCAGCAACCAGTCTTTTGCAGAACTCCATTTCATCTTTCGGATGGAACCATGAAGTTGAAGCTGTAACAGAAATGGAAATTGTCCCCTCTTCCTCAATCTCAAAATTGGAATTATTTTTTAGTTCTGCTATTGCTTCTTCTAAATACTCAACATTATAATACTCAATCAGTTTAAATTTCTGAACGACATCTTGCATTGTTTTCCTGCTTCTCAAAATAGCAAGAAATGTCATTGCCTCGGAGTTACCCCCACCTCCCAATAATCCACTGAATGGAAGTGATGTTAAGGCACTGGAAAATCCCAAATTACTTTCTAACGATGGAGGCATTATCACCGCTCTGGCTTTATATGTTAAGGGCATTATTAGTGCAATTATAATTGATATAATAGTTATTACAAATACATTCCTGATAATTTTCAACCGGGACAACCAAATTAATTGAAAAATATCAATCAGGTTGGCGTCTGCTTGCGAAATACCGGGACTTTTGTGAATATTATCTATCATCCCGTACTTCTTCAAATCCCCGATCCGGTTTCTTAAAGTTTTTTCTGTATAACCGTGTTTCTGGGCAATTTTTTCACGAGCTAGGTGATCATCCACAATCTCAGGATATTGCTTGATTAACGCTAATACTTTTTCTTCGTGAGGTGTTAATTCCATTATTTTACTTTGTTGCAGCAATGTAAGTTAAATAAATTGTTGTTAGTGACGTAACAATCTGTAAAATGCCTATATTACCAAATATAACACTTTTTATGGTTCGGGGGACAACAATGACATCCCCCCGTCTAACTAATACCATTTGCCCTTTTTCCAGGCTTCCGTCCAGGTGCCGCACAAAAGCTTTATCAGCATCTCCAGTGGGTGTATTCCCCCCGGCAATGCTGATATAATTCGAGACTGAAAATCCCGGTAAAAAGGAATATCCACCTGGGACTTGTACATATCCATTAACCGTAACACCACGTTCTCCTAAAATATCAATTGCATCTCTTGGTTCTAGTAATGTTGAATGAAATTTATCTGGTGTAATGTGAATAATCTCTAGATCATCTTTTATTCGTCGTGTGATTGTGACTGATTCCAAATCAGCATTAGTGGCAAATTTTGCCTTACGTCGAATATAATTTTCCAGCGTTTCATTCTTTTTAATGATATCATATCCACGCCCGGTAACTGATCCACGGATTACAATACCTTCCGTTTCAATGTTACCGAAAGGTACTTGTATTACGTCACCTTCGAGAAATGAAGGATTATGCGCCAGATCCCCATTTTGCCAATACATAAAATAATCAATAATAATCGGTTTCTGCTCTTTCCGGTAAATAATAATATTGTATTCCCGGGCAAATTGATGAAAATTGCCCACTTTTTTTATAACGTCACTTAGTCGATCAACCGGTGTAATTGTCACAAACCCCGGTTGGTTTACTGCACCGGATACCTGCACCTTAAATTGGCGTAAATTAATTAATGCAAGTGTAACCTTTGAATTAGGGTAGGCTTGTGTAACAATAAAATTACGTACTTTAACAGTTGCCTCTTCCAGTGAAATTCCGGCGACGTGTATTATTCCGACCGATGGAATAAATAAATCTCCTGTTGGAGTAACGGTTAACGGCCAGGTAATATTCTGACTCGTGAGAATATTCAATCCTAATTCGTCCCCAGACCCTAATATATAATTTGCAGGATCAATAGCTTTTTCCAGAGCAAATGTTTCTTCAAATGATTCCAGCGCTTGCATTTCCTGTTGTGAAGCAAGCTCTTGATCCAATCCGATTCGTCCAAATGTTTGGGGAATAATAACGGACGTTATGGTAAGGATTAGTGAAATAAAAATTATTCTCATTTTAACTACTTATTTTATATTGATTACTAATAAGGTACTCCACCAACGTCAGAGTGATGAACCGGTAAGATCAGAATCGATTAATATTGCTTGTTCGATCATCAGATAATTTTTACTTGATTTCATATTAGTTCGGTTAATCTACCGACATTATCAAAAATAAATCCTAACCGTTTCAATTCCATTGGCCGGAAAATGTTTCGGGTATCAAGAATAATCTTTTTTGACAACCGCTTTCCCAGATCTTCCAGGTCCATTCCCCGAAATTCATTCCACTCGGTCATGATAACTACAGCCTCGGCGCCGGCTATGGCCGTTTCCCAATTATCATAATAGTCGATCTCCGGAAATTTTTTCCGCATCGATTCCACCGCCACCGGATCATAAGCCCTAATTAGAGCACCTTCACGTTCCAAAGCTTCCAACATCACAATTGAGGCGGAATCCCGTACATCATCGGTCTGTGGTTTAAAACTCAAGCCAAGCACAGCAATCTGTTTACCGTCAAAACTCCCACCCACCAGTTTCCGCAGTTTATTTACCATTCTTTGTTTCTGAATATCATTGGCGGAAATAGCCGCTTTTACGGTCGAAATACAAACACCTGCCGTCTCAGCCATCGTGACCAAGGCATTGGTATCCTTGGGGAAACAAGAACCGCCATAGCCAGGTCCCGGATGCAGAAATTTTGAACTGATACGTCCGTCCAGTCCCATTGCCCGGGCAACCTGATGGATATCTCCTCCCACCGCCTCGCATAAATTTGCAATTTCATTAATATAGCTGATTTTCAGTGCCAAAAAGGCGTTACTGGCATATTTAATTGTCTCAGCCGTGACAATATTAGTCTGGATAACTGGCGTCTCGTTGATAAAAAGGGGACGGTAAACATCCCGCATTATCTTGAAAGCACGCTCGGATTCAGCACCAATCACAACCCGGTCGGGCCATAAAAAATCCTTAATGGCCGCCCCCTCCCGTAAAAATTCCGGGTTGGATACATAATCAAAATCGGTAACATCCACTTTTGTTTTTATTGCGGCAATAATTTTTTTTCCGGTACCGATTGGAACAGTACTCTTGGTACAAATGACCTTATATTCCGTTAAATTCTTCCCAATCCGTTCCGCGACGGACATAACGGCAGAAATATCAGCTTCACCATTGGCGCCCTGGGGTGTACCAACAGCAATGTAAATTACTTCCGATCGACTGATCGCTTGATCAAGATCGGTTGTAAAAGAGAGTCTGCCGGTCGATACGTTCCGTTCAACGACTTCTTCCAACCCGGGCTCATAAATCGGAATCTGTCCATGATTGAGCATTTCAATCTTTCGTGCATCGATATCACAACAGATGACCAAATTCCCGAAATCGGCCAGCCCTGCTCCGTTCACCAATCCGACATATCCCGTTCCAATTACTGTAATATGTTTCACAATTCACTCAAAATTTTAGTCCTGAAAATAAGCTGTGTTATTGATAGAAGTAAACTTATAATGCCAATTATTGCAGACCATAAAATCGCCGGACTATCCATTCGACTACCAGAAGTAAAAGTAGGCTAGCCAGTACCAGATATTCCTCACCAAAACGAATAATTATCTGTTTGGTAGATACCGTTTCCTCCTTATTCAAATGGTCAAAAAGATTGAAACGCAGGTTCCAGGGGAAATATAAACCACCTGTATTGGCAGAAATACGATTAAGGGAATTCCGGTTGACAAAAACTTTATTCAATTCGATTTGTCCTTCGGATACCAAAAAATCTCCACTTTGGGTACTTGAGCCGGTGCCATCATCAATTATTATTTCGAACCGGTAGTGTCCTGGTTTCGAAGCCCATAATTCACCTTCCCAGCGCTGCCGTTCAAAGTTGTAGATTAATTCTCCTGAGGACATTCGTTCCTCATTTCTATAAATCCGAATGAATGCTTTGGTTATTGATGGATTGATGACCTGCTGACCAGCCATATTTCCGGTAATAATAATTGCTTCGCCCTGCTGATAAACTTCTTTATTCAATCGAAAATACAATTTTTCAGAACTACTGGTACGCAATAACCATCCCAGCATACCATCCAAAATTTGAGTTGCCAGAGTACTATATTTGGATCCGGTTAATTTATAATGAACTCCGTAAAAACCAGGCGCCGTCCATATCAGGCTACGTAAATTTTCTTTTTCACCGAACATTATTAGTGGTAATTCAATCGGACCGGACAGATAGGCGTAGGCTTTCAGATCATCGTGGATACTTTCAACCTGTAATCCCGGTTTCAAAGGTGGTAGTCGATTTTCGTTTGGTATATCCGCGGCAGTAAATCCCCGGCCCAACGGAGAATCGATAAATTCTTCAGTGAAATACCAAGAAAAGCTTTTATTGGGGTCAAGCACATCTCCAAACGGTTTTAAATGGAAGAAAGGATACAGTCCCTGACCCGACCTGGTTTTGACATCAGGACCGATGATCCAGGCTAACGAGGATTTATGCGCAATTAGCTTGCGGCCGAATATTCTCTGCCATTGAGAACTGAGTTGCGAGTTAGGAAAATTGTCAAATATGATCAGGTCATACTTCGCTTCCCAAAATTGCTTCAAAGGTGGACGAAATTCACTGCCAACTTGGAGAAAATGATTCAGGTTCACCCGTGGATTATTTTTTAAAAAATTAGTTAATAAAGTTGTATTAAAATTTGGACTCCCAGTCACAAGTGCTACCTGATAACGATCCTTTAAAACCGTGACCTGGAATTTCTGGCGGTTATTTAGCACATTGATTTCATCTTCCAATGAAGAGGTGACTATTTCAAAACTATTAATCCCCAGCACCTTAGGCTTAAATCGAAAAAGTACCTTCTGTTGCGAGCCCTGCCCATGCACCGTTATAAACTTTGAACCAATCGGTTTATCGCCATCCATCAGAATTACATTAATGCGATCGTTAAGCGGTCCGATCGAAGAAATAAATACTGATAGCGATAAATCATCGCCCATAATAGCTACCGTTGGTACATCCAGAGAATGGATAGCCACATCCACCATCGGTGTCGTATCGCCAATCCCTATCGTGAAAATCGGCACAGCTATATTTTCAGAAATCTGAACAGGATTAATTCCCTGAGTAGGCTGGCCATCGGTAACTATTATTGCACCAGAAGTGAAATTAGGATCGAGGTCAGCAATATGTGTCAGAACCTTGCCTAAATCGGTTGAGGCACCGTCACCAGTAATTATCGGATCAGTGAATAATTTATGGACATCTTGGGTAAAATAAAAAGAATTGAGATGAAGATCTCTCTGATTGAATTCACGTGTTAGTTCCTGGATACCGTTGTTCAAGGCAGCCAGCGAAAAATTTTGATGATAGCTCATACTAAGTGAATTATCGAAATACAAATTCCATTCGCGGGGAAAATTTTCTACCTTGCGAATTGTCAGGCGGGGTTGACTTAAAAGAATTAAACACAGACAAAACAATATCAGCCGCAACAAAAACAATAAACGAATAAATCGATGTGTCCTGATCGCGCGGAAACTCCAAATTAATGCTCCCAAAACTAATATAAGTAATCCCCAAGCCCAATTGTCAAAGGATTGCAAGAATTCAATATCTATCATTTATTTCTTAACCAGACTGAAATTGGGCTTTACCGGAAAATCAAGGGCGGTTGAAATTCCTTTGGATAAATATATTTCCCCCAAATAAGCTACCATAGCAGCATTATCCGTACATAAAGCCTGTTCTGGGAACAGAACTTTAACTTCATTTTCGAAAATATTAGTAACGGATTGTCGTAAATAAGTATTTGCAGCCACTCCACCGGCAATAACACAGGTGCTAACTCCGGTACGTGACACGGCTTGAGCCAGTTTTACTGTTAATACATCGATAATTGCTGCCTGGTAACTGGCAGCGACATCAACAATGTGAGCAGTTTTCCGACCAGACTTAACATCGTCCATGAAATATAATAAGGCTGTTTTCAGGCCACTGAAACTAAATTCCAATTCTGGGCTGTTAATAAAGGCACGGGGAAAATCAACAGCATGGTTATCTCCTCCGGCCGCCAAGCGTTCAATCTCAGGGCCACCCGGATACTTCAATCCTAAGATTCTGGCACCCTTATCGAAAGCTTCGCCCGCGGCATCATCACGGCTCGTACCAAGTAATTGATAATCCTGCAAACCTTTAATATACCATAATTGAGTATGCCCACCTGAAACTAACAAACAGACAAACGGGTAAGTTAAATCCGGCTCAGCTAAGAAATTGGCAAAGATGTGTGCTTCCAGATGATTAACGCCAAGAATGGGCAGGGATAGACTCAGAGCTAGTCCTTTGGCAAAACATACTCCGGTTAATAACGTACCAGCTAAACCGGGACCTTGGGTAACAGCCAAGCCTTCAAGATCGGTCAGGATAAGGCCGGATCGTTCCATAACCCGGTCAACAATTGAATTAAGATAGCGTTCATGTTCCCGCGCAGCCAACTCCGGCACAACACCACCATACAGGGTATGAATCTCCTGGGAACTAACTATACTGGCAAGAATGCGACCTTGTGAGCAAATGGCTGCCGCCGTCTCATCACAGGATGATTCAATGCCAAGGACAATCAACCTATTTCCCTGGTAACAACTAATTCCAGATTTCTCGGGGATAAATCCCTCCATTCCAATAAATTACCTGAGATACTGACCGAGGGCTCATAAAACTGCTTTCGGGGATTCCACTGACGTCTGAAATCAATTACTACTTGTATATCTTCTGGTCTTATACCTGCGATATATTCAATGCCGCCTGTAATTGTTAAAGATACGGTACGCGGATTAACGAATACTCTCAGATTAGGCAAAATATTTATCACCTCCACCGGTATTTCAGTAATAATCCGCTCACCAATTGCTTGTACGTCAAGCGTATATACTATCTCCGAATCGGACCGGTCGATTAAGCGGTCTATTAGCTCTAAACGATAAACTTGTTTTACAGGCAAATCAAGATCATACAAGGTATCTTTGGCCATCAATACCCGATTTATTTTAGTAACCAACTCAAAGGGACCCGATAATTCGACAGTGGCCGGAGATAAGACAGGATCACCCATGATCAGGTAACCCGGTGCTGGTGTGACCTCAATTTCGGCCACGACAGGAACCCGTTTAACCATAATATCATCAAGTGAGATATGTAAGGAGTCAGGATATATAATCTCAATAAAGCTAATATCGAAAGCGTTTGGGATATAAATTTTTTGGGGATAGCGTTCAAAATACTCATTCAGAATGAAATCATATTCAGTTTGCATACGCTCTAAATCGATCACCAGTTTCAGGTCAAAAACATTTTTTAATAAATATGCTTTCAATAATGCTCGTCCTGAACCTCTGAAACGTACTTTAGCAACCTGCGGGATTTCCTGGCGCAGAGTTTTCCGCGCCTGAATGTTACGTACTTCTATTGGGATTTCAAGTTCGGATATAAAAACTTTCTGGCTGGAAACAAACAGCCAAAGAAAAAACGCCAGCAGAAAAGCACCGATAAAGAGGCCTAACTGCTGGCGTGTTGGTAAGGAAATAAATGACAAGGATTCTCTACCTGGTAAAGGTTTATGCCCTATTCGTTAGCTTTAGTATCAGTTACTTCCTTTGCTTCGTCTTCATCACCGTTCAATCGGGTTAACTCATCCGGTAATTCGATTTTTTCAGTTGCGGGTAGTTCCTGATTTTCTAGAAAAACTGATACATCGTCGGATTTAACTTTTTTCTCATCAGTTGTCAAATCATCCACAAATAGGATCACCTTTTTATCCTCCGGCTTCACTTCCATTACGACACCAATGATCGTAGAACCGGGTTTATACTTGCGGGCCATGGCCTTACGATCCCGTTTGGATAGCCTGGAAATAGGTATGATACCCTCAACTTCCTTTTCCAATTGCAGGATAATACCTTTATCAAGTACGCGTATAACTTCACCTTCTACTGATTTGCCGCCGGTAAAATGTTGGATAATATCTGGCCAAGGATCATCAGTGACTTGCTTAAGACCCAGTGAAATACGACGACTTTCTCGGGATACTTCCAGTACTCGCACTTCCACATCCTGGTTTTTCTCGACAATTTCCTTTGGATGACGAACAACCTTGGTCCAAGAAAGATCGGAAACATGAATTAAACCGTCAATTCCTTCCGCTAGTTCAACAAAGGCGCCGAATTGAGTGAGATTAATAATTTTACCTTTCTTAATGGTACCGACCATGAAATGGTCTTCAATTTCATCCCAAGGATCGGGTTGCAACTGTTTCGCTCCAAGACTGATCTTACGTTCTTCCGAATCAATTGATAAGACCATTGCTTCCACTTTGTCACCCATGGAATAAATCTCTGATGGATTACGCACGTGCCGTGTCCATGACATTTCGGAAACATGGATCAATCCTTCAACACCGGGCTCAATCTCAACGAAAACACCGTAATTAGTCATACTAACTACTTTTCCTATGATCTTGGATTCGATTGGATATTTTTCTTCAACATTTTCCCAGGGGTGCTGTAAAAGTTGTTTCAATCCCAGAGATACACGTTTCTTCTCCTGATCATAATCGATCACTTTAACAGTGAGATTCTCATCCATTGTAACTACTTCCGAAGGATGATTAACACGCCCCCACGAAAGATCAGTGATATGCAGCAAACCGTCAATGCCACCCAGATCAATAAATGCACCAAAATCAGTGATATTCTTTACACGACCTTCTAAAACCTGACCTGCATCAAGTTTTTCAAACAATGCTTCCCGCTGTTCTTTGAGACTCTCTTCAAGAATAATTTTATGGGATACCACAATATTTTTCCGGGTCTCATTTAGCTTCACGATCCTAAGATCAATTTCCTGATCAAGATATTTATCGAAGTCCTGTACCGGTCTAACGTCGATCTGAGAGCCAGGTAAAAAGGCTTGAACACTATTTAGATCGACAATCATACCACCCTTTATTCGGCGTACGATACGACCTTTAATTATTTCTTTATCGGCATAATATTCTTTAATCTCACGCCAGCGGCGCATAAAATCAGCCTTTTCCTTGGATAGCACCGTCTTCCCGCTACGATCTTCGATGTACTCCAGAAATACTTCCATCTTTTCACCGATTTTAGGTATATCTCTGCCAAATTCGTTACGATTAATAATACCTTCGGATTTGAAACCGATATCAACCAGTACTTCTTTATCATTCATGCCTATGATCCGGCCGGTGATAACCTGATTCTCAGATATGTCCGAAATGGTGTCAAAGTACTTCTCTTTTATCTCCTGGGGAATATCAGTATCAATCGCGCTCTCATCTAATTCGCGCTTAGAAATGACCCGTACAGAATCAAATAATTGCGGGTTTAAGTAATTAATTTCCGGTATTTCTATTTCAGTAGCAGGTGAATCATCAGCCCCTTGGGCTTCTTCACTGATCACTTTGGAAATATCCTCGGTAATCTCTTCAACTATCTGTTCCGGTTGTTTTGTCTCTGTCATTATTTTTTTACCTTATTATGTCGTCTTTTAACCTGGTCGACAATCAGGGTTACTTGTTCTTTGATGGTGAGATTTGAAGTATCAATTATGATAGCATCGGCTGCCTGACGAAGTGGCGAATGGGTGCGTGTTGAATCCTTGATATCTCTGATCTTCAAATCCTCAATCAGGTCTTTCAAGGATCGATGTTCACTCTGTTTTTCCAAGTCTTTTTGCCTGCGTGCTGCTCGAGTAGCATAATCCGCCACAATATAAAACTTGAATTCCGCATCGGGAAATACTACCGTACCAATATCGCGACCTTCAATTACACAATTTTGCTTAGCGCCAATCCGACGTTGAAGCGCAACCATTGCTTTCCGTACAGCCGGTTCGGCGCTGACGGCGCTAACCATACCAGTCACTTTTACCGAGCGAATCTTCTCCGAAACATCGTTACCGTTCAGGACTATTTCTGTCTGTTCAGCTCTAGTCGATAGCTCCAACTCAATTCCAGTTAGTAAGGTGTGTAATTGAGTTTTATCATTCAGATTGACTGCCTGTTCGATTACCGCAAAAGTAACAGCGCGATACATGGCACCGGTATCCAGATAAGTGAAATCCAAACCCTTCGCAACCAAACGTGCTGTAGTACTTTTCCCGGATGCTGCCGGTCCATCTATTGCAATAATCATCTTTTTCTAATCTCAATAAGCCAGCGAAGTTAAGCTTACCGAGATACACATCAAATATTATTACCGTGGCGGGATTACCATTTTTACAGTGTTATCCCCAGGTCTATCCAAAACGTTTGTTTAAAATGAAAAAATCCATCCGATATACTGATATCATGGACAGCACTGGCTTTATCCGGTACAAATTAAACTCAAATAATCAACGACTACTTATTTTATGCGAAAACCATCATCCTCAGTTTCAAATATCCAACTCACGGTACGACTGATATCAATTATATCTCCCTGCAATAAAAACTTACGCTTACGATAAAAATAAGACGAGTGTTCTTTCTCGGCAATTTCCTGCATATCAGATTGAAGTTTTTTAATACGCTTTCTCCATTCCTCAAAGCAGTTCGCACGCAAATCAACCCAGGCATTGGCAGCCCACTCTTCAATTAATTCGGGCGTAATAATAATTGAATCAACACCTTCAAAATTGGGCTCAGATATTTCAGGACCACGGATATAGCTCTTCCCATCCGGCAACAGAATTGGAGTACCAATGGATAGAATAGTTGTACGCAGTTGCGTATTGGTTTTAATGATTCCAAAGGCCAGAGAACTGAGTTCTTCATTATCAAATTGATCAATATTCTCCAGGCTTCCGCAAATGCGATGAATCAGATAGCCTTCATATAATAATTTTGTTAGTCGCGGTGGACCAAGCAATTCAAAACCAATCGAATCAATCTCATGTTTGTCCTGTAATTCCAACATATGTTCCAAAGCGTTTTGACGGATTAAAGCTGCCCGGTAGGTCGGTCCTAATACTGTTGCATCCAACGCGGTAATAATATCCGTACCGGTATTACCACCCTTAATTTCCATTATAGCCCGGTCGGCAATTTCTTCGGGGGTCACAAATTCCATCTGACTTTCGGAAGTTATAACCGCAAATTCACCCATTGAAAAGTACCCATTCTCTCCGGCATCAATATAAACTGATTCTAATACATTGTCGCCCTTCTTAATCCATTTTCCTTTTCCGTGCGGTTTCAATTCACCGGTTAATGGTACCGGTGTCTTCGGATCGGCATCATAAATGGGGATATACCTGCCACGACGCTTAATTTTACCAAAGCCAATCTCTTTCCAGGCAATGGCAGCCGCAGGTTTGATTTCTTTGATAATCGGTGCATTCGGAGTACGTCCCAGCAAGAATAACATCATCGTATGGGCACCGGCAATTGACGATTTACCAAGTAACATTCGCGAGGGCTTAACTTCCGAATGTGTGTAAGGAATATTGAACCCCATGCCGCCGGTTCCGGTGGTACCAATCTTCATATAAAATCGTGTTTTAGCAACTTTCATCGATTCGATCAAAATCTGCATGTGACGGATTAGCTGTGGTACGGCCTGCGAAAGAATCGTTTCCTCCACATTATAAATGAAATCATCATCAATCTGTCCATTTTTGATTGCATTACGAACTTTAGCAATTTTATCATATGGATTCTGATAGGCTACTGCTGTAGCTGTATTAATACTATCAATAATGATGTCAGGATTATATGCCGTAAAAAGATTATAGACCGTGGTGGCTTTTAATAAATCCGGACTTAATTCATCAAAAATATCCGCAATCAAATTCTTACGCATCTCCGTATTACTTTGCACTTCAGCCCGCGGAATATAGCGGTATTCTTGACGCACAAAAATATCACCCCATTCAGAAATAATTTCCGTATTAACATTGGTATGGTGCTCACAAAGCTGTTCTTCAATTTCGACGGCCTCATTTTCTCTTAATGAGGTTAACACCAATCGTTTGGGTTGATTTTCTAAAATGGAGAATGCGATGGCACGACCGACTAATCCCCAACCACCCAGAATTAATACCGTTTTCCCCTTAATATCCATTTAAACTCCCTTTTAATTGAGTTACTTCCGGATCAGACAACTGACGCCATTGACCGACTGGAAGGTCACCTAAATTCAGTGGACCAAATTGCGTCCGGTGCACTGTAAATAATTTTCTTTTTAGATAATAGAATAAGCGCCTGATTTCCCTTTTTTTACCCCGGCGTAATCGTAATATTACTGTGGTTCTGGATTTTACCGTAGACTGATCAATCATTTCCGCTTTTCCAAATTCCCCCTCACCAATAAAAATCCCCTTGCTTAAGCGACCGATTTCACGCTGGCTTAAAGGTCGATCAATTACTGCCTCGTATAATCGTGGGATTCGCCAGCGGGGATGTGCCAGACGATTGGAAAGCGCACCATCGTTGGTTAATAAAACTAATCCGGTGGTATCGCGATCCAGTCGTCCAACCGGAAATAAGCGCTCTTTGTGCGGTACAAAATCCAATACAGATTTCCGTCCTTTCTCATCACTTACCGTAGTAATTACACCGGTTGGTTTATTTAAAATGATAACCTGCGTTTTGGATACAATTGATAATCGCCGACCATCATAAGTGACAATATCTTCCGGCTCAATATCCCGGGCCGGATCGGTGACCAGCTTGCCATTAACCATCGTTGTGGCAGCTTTTATCAAGGCTTCGGCACTACGCCGGGAGGCTACCCCTGCCTGGGCCAGGTATTTATTCAAACGCATCGACTTGTTCCTGAGAATTGTCATCAGCAGCAGTTAATTCTTCTATTTCGCGTAATTTTGGCATGTCCGCAAGACGATTCAGCCCAAAATATTCCAGGAATTTGTCCGTAGTAGCATAAAGTAGCGGCCTACCGACACCTTCGTCGCGACCTTTCACTTTGATCAGGTTGCGTGACAATAAGGTCTTTAAGACTCCGCTACAGTCCACACCCCTGACCGACTCAATTTCATAGCGATTAAGCGGCTGTTTATAAGCAACAATAGCGATTGTTTCCAGCGCTGCCGGTGAAAGCATTAGGCGACCGCTTTTATTCAGCAAGCGTTTAATATACAGATCATAGTCGGGACGGGTAACCAATTGATAGCCGGCAGCAACTGCGGTGATTAACACACCATGCCCCTCATGCTGATAACGCTCACATAATTGGTTGATTACATCACTCAGTACCGGGGGATCCGATTCGAATATCAAATTTATCTTATTCTGAGTCAGCGGTTCGGGAGTGGCAAATAACAACGCCTCGATAATATACTCAATTTCCTTATCTATCATCTGCTTATGCTAAATTTACAGTCAATTGCATTTCCAAATCATCAAATGTGCTTTTTTGAAATACTTTTACCTGTCCCAGGCGCATCAAATCCAAAAGCGCCATAAAGGTAACCACAATCTCTAATTTATTATGCAGTTGGGTAAACAGGTTGCTAAAAAATAACTGTTGGGAGCTGCCAAAAGCACGGATAATTAAAGCCTTCTGATCATCCAGATTGACTGGTTCCCTGATCAACTCATAGGTACGGATAACCGGTCTGGCGTCCATTGCCGCTTTAAAATGCTTTGCCAGATCAAACAGAGTAACTTCGCGAAGATACACTTCCGCTTTTTCATCCATATCTGGTATTTGGGCATTAATTTGACGAGGAAAAAATTTTATCCGTTCCAACTCCAGTGTCTTAAGATTGCCCGCTGCTGCTTTAAAACGTTGGTAGTCCAGTAATAGCTGTATCAGTTTGGTTCTGGGATCGACATTATCATCCGGATCGTAAATCCCTGGTTTTGGTAACATCATCCGCACCTTGATTTGCATCAGGGTAGCAGCCATATTAATAAATTCGCCCGCTACAGAAATATTCAAGGAATGCATCAAATCCAGAGTTTCAAGAAATTCCCGGGTAATATTGGCAATGGGAATATCATAGATATCAATTTCATCCCGCCTGATGAAAAAAAGTAAAAGATCCAGAGGACCCTGGAAATTCTCTAATTGAACCCGGTACACAAATATTAGAAAATCAGCCCTACGGCTTCCCGTGCGCGTTTTAAATACGTATCGGCCACAACCGCAGCTTTTTCGGCTCCCTGCCGCAAGGTATCCAGTACAAAATCCCGGTGATTCAACAGGTCTTCCCGCTTTTCCCTGAAAGGTGTAAAATAGTCCATAATGACGCCGAATAATTCCTTTTTTATATCACCGTATCGTAAACCGGGTGTTTCGAAACGATCAGCCAATTGAATACACTTTTCCTCGCTTAGAAATAACTTGTACAATTGAAACAAAGTTGAATCAGTACTTTTCGGCTTTTCAATCGGGGTTGAGTCGGTAATAATTGACATAACGCGCTTCTTAATCGTTTTTTCGGGCGCAAAAATCGGGATGGTATTATTATATGATTTGCTCATTTTCTGACCATCGATTCCCGGCACCTGCATGGTATGCTGATCAATATCAGCTTCCGGAACAACTAAAACAGCACCATAGATATTATTAAATCGAATTGCTATATCCCGGGCAATCTCAAGATGTTGTTTCTGATCCTTGCCAACCGGAACCAAATCCCCACCGTACAATAGGATATCCGCGGCCATTAGAATCGGGTAAGAAAAAAGCCCCATGTTCGGTATAATTCCTTTGGCGATTTTATCCTTGTAAGAAGTTGAACGTTCCATGAGTCCTACACCGGCAACATTGGCCAGCAACCAAGTCAATTCCAAAACCTGCGGCACATCGGACTGCACCCAGAAAGTGGTTTTAACAGGGTCCAGACCCACTGCCAGAAAATCGCATACGGCATTGAAGGTATATTTCTGAATCTGTTCTTTATCCCGGATTGAAGTCAATGCATGATAATTGGCAATAAAACAGAACAAATCACTGGATAACTGATAACGAATCATCCGTGACATCATGCCAAAATAATTTCCGAGATGTAACTGACCGGAAGGTTGAATGCCGCTTAAAACTCTTTTCATCAATTGATTAATTCCAATGACTGATTCGGATCAGAATGATTCCATAAACAAATATGGTCGCCAGGATACCTGTGATTTCTGTACGAAATTTTGAAAATGATGTATTCGATTCGGTTTACGTGGAAATTTACGCAAGGGCATCCGCGCTTCCTCCGGGGTTCGGTTACTCTTTATTAAATTGCACTTAATGCAGGCAACCACCAGGTTTTCCCAGGTTTCCCGGCCTCCTTTTTCACGAGGTAATACATGATCAATGGTTAAAGGTCCAATATGCGTACCACAATACTGACAGGTATGCTGATCGCGGATTAACAGATTTTTACGGGATAATATCACATCCAAACTTTGATAACGAATATATTCCCTCAACTTAACTACACTGGGAGCTGCGATTGATACGCTTGGTGAATGGATAATTTCATCGTAGGATTCGATTAAGTCTACCTTTTTGAGATACCATAGACAGATAGCTCGTTTGATATCACAAATATCCAGGGGAGAATAATTGGCATTAACAATCAGAACTACTCGGTTTAAAATATTACCGTTAGAATGGTAATGGTAATACATTTGTACTCCTTCCGCAGGTGACCCAAGCGATAACTGGCAATTTATTCAGAGCAGAAAAATTAATATTAATGTTAAAACCTTTGAACTCGAACTCCTTTTTTATTCAAACTGTCAGCAATCTTGCTAATAGTCAATGTGGTTTGAAGGCAGTTGAAACCTACTATTTCAACATCCCAATCTTCGAGAAAATTAAGTGAGAATTTATCTTTGCCGCTTTCTCAGGCGCAAGCGCTAACCTTGATGATAATAACAAAAAGGGGTACCGGAATAACTTCCAGGTACCCCTTAATAATCAGTGAAAAGATCAGGGTGAAATTTGATGGAATTCTAAAATAGCAACTGCTGTCCAATTGAGAATGAAAAGCCGTTAGCATGATTGAATAATCCACCATCTTGCGAAAAACCAATGTCAAGGGCATAATGTTTAAAATTCAAACCAAAACCAACGCCCCATTGGAAAGATTCAAATCCACCAATAGCCATACCTGCACGCAGAGGCAGCCACGACACAGCCCTGTACTCCATTCCAACGGAAACCCGCGGTGTTATGTCAAAATAATAATCCTCGCTTAGATCCTGTCGGTAATTAGCATATACATCAAGAGCCGGCAGGATATTCCGATATTCGAAACCAATCAACATGAACAGCGGGTAATTGGTATTAAACCCATCGATAGCAAACGTTGTATCAATTACATTGAAAATAGAATCCTGTTGTTTCTCGGTGTAATCGCCGAAATCTTCAAACTCGGAGGATAATAGTTCTCCATCAAAGGTGTAATTGACTTCCTCAGCATTTGAATCACTCCAATGCACGAATCCGATCAGGTTATTAAGTGCAGCATTTGCGCGCATATTTTCAGTCAGGTCAACGGCTACTCCCACGTCGAACGCAGTACCAAATCCACCAACGGCATACTTGGCCGTGGCATCACCCTTGGCATGGATACGATCATTATACATCGTGATTTGACCATTAAAATCTTCCAGATTAGCATAGGCTAAACCAGCCAGCAATTTGATAGATACGCCAACATAGCTATTCTGTACAAATTGATCCAATCCAGGGAAATCCAGTTTCATTCCATAGGCAAAAGAAATTGGCACCACCGCCTGGGTCTGCACACTCAAATCACTCAGGTCAATTGGTTTTTCAAATTCATTCCCTTTTAAGACAAATTCAAAAAAGCCTTTCGGCAAAGATACATTAGTGAGTATTTCCGGGGTGATCGCCACCGCGAAGGATCCAAAATTCATTCCGATCAACTTCATACTTATCAGCGGGCTGATATTAATTCCTTCGGCTGGGAAGGTCTTCAACAAATCGGATACTTCTTTTGCATCCAGGTAATCACCTTTGTTAAACCATTCATTGAACCAGTTCACCGAAACCAAGTCATTATTCAACTGCACTGATGGGAATGGTCCGACCAGCGGCAGAATTCCAAATCTTAAGCCAAAACGCGGATTATCAGGTAAACCGAGATTGGCGGGATTCCAACCGATAGCTTCATCCCCGCGAGATTGGGTTGCGAATGTTCCGGCGGTAGCGATAGACCGGGGTCCGATTGCCACTTGAGCCGACAGTATGTTAAGAAACAGAGCAGTAATTAAAATGAGTGTTGTTGTAATTTTTCGCATGGTACTATTCCTCCTCCTCAGCATCCGGATCAACCAGAACCTTCATTGATCCATATAATAGTAATTTCAAGGAATCGGTCGACAGAAAACTCGAAGGTAAAGGATTTCCCTGATTGTCTTTTTCACCAACCAGATTCACTATAGTTTTTATATACAGTTGTTCCGAATTGATAAAGAGATCAAACTCATCTTCATCGAGTAGAATCGAATCCAAGCCGGTGTGATTGGGAATAATATCCAGGGTCAGTAAGGTATCCGGCATCACCAGGGATCCTTCCAGTGTGGTATCCGTAGCGGCCAGAACCTCGATCTGTGATCCAAAATCGAACTGGTTATTGTAATCGGCATAGAGTACGATGCGTTCCAGTTCCTCTGGGAAATCTTCGGTATCGACTTCCTCGGGATCTAATTCAATCTGCGATGATTCCGTCAGATATAATTTCAAAGGCGCATTAATATTAAATTCACCTTTAATGAATTGATCGGAGGCTACCGTCCCCACCGTATCCAGTGATCCAACGGTTGCTCGACCGCTGGCAACAATTTTATCCGGTTTTATATTAATCAATGCTTCCGCGTTGGGTATTACAACCTGTTTATTCTCGGTAATATTATGTTGAACAACACTGGAAACGGCTGTTTCGCCATCGGAATTGGAAGCAGTTATGTTCAAGTCCAGATAAACCGGAACACCAATATTGGTTGTAAAGTTCATAATCATTTCGACTTCAGCAAATTCGATCCCTTCCAATTCATCAGGCAAGGCATCGATTTCCTGTTCGATCGTATCGATATCGACAAATACCGGATCAATTTTCCCGGTTATTGACCGAAATGATAATCCGATAATATCAACATTTACGCCTATTGAATCACCAAAAGTCAGGGTCATCTCAGTATCACTGGGTATAGCAATACGCGACACATAATGAATATTTTGATCATCCAACGGCATAACCAGTGAGTAGCCGGTTAAGGGAATGATATGCTGTTGCGGTGTAGCCTGGGATCCTAATTCCAGGGTTGTGTCCAATAAACTACTACCAATTAAAAATTCATCAATCTGGAAATTGATATCAGCTATGACACCGATATGGTTTTCCATGGTCAAAACCAGTTGCCCGGTATTGATGATTGCTTCCTGTACTTTGGTAGCATTATCCAAAGCAATTGTATTCGAATCAACCATGGCATCCTGAGTAAAATAACCGGTGATTGATTGAAAAGTTAAACCGGCAACCGTAATATTAATCAGGATCGAATCTTGCAGACTGTATGATCCATCTTCTCCATAAGGTGTAATCACTTTAGCCACATAATTAAGTACCTGACTGTTTCGATCCATCTTTAGCGTATAGCCACTGAGATTGACCAGGATGGTATTCAATCCGGGATTCAGGTCCTCCGGACCAATCTTCAGCGTATCGCCATTTGATGCAAACAATTCGGGAAGTGTAATATTCACACTTGGAATACCTCCATCCGTCAGGTTGATATTGTTATTGATTTCAATATTCAACTCACCGCTAGATAGCAATGCTTCCAGAATCTCTGAATCGGAATCCATGCTCATACTGCCATCGACTGACATGTCCTGGGGTTCCACGATGCCCTGAAAGGACTTGAAAGTGATCTGTTCACCGGCTTGTCCGCCAAACATGTTAATATCAACCACAACGCTATCAGCTTCATCCAGAGTCACCATATCCGGGTCGCTGTCCTCAGTAGTAATCTGGTAGTTGTAGTCAATACTTTGCTCAGCAACCGTCATAACCAGGACATGATCGTCAATAGAAAATGTTTGCTCACTGACAAAATTCTGTATCAGAGGTATTGTCTGCTCAAATGGTAAACCGGTAGGGTCTTCCAGTGACTGAATCGTCAGGATCAGATTGCCATTAACCGCCAAACCGTTATCGATCGATATCTGAACGTTCCCCGAGGCAATTTCAGCCCGTTCGACCTTATTGGAATCACTTTCCATGTTAATGACACCGATTTCGTCAATCGACTGGGATGGAACGAGGGCAGTGGCCGAATTTACCTCCAGGTCCCGGGCTCCGATTTTGGTGCGAAAACCTGAAGCCTTGGCCGTGGAATCGACCATAATTACGGCGCCATCTGTTCCGCTGGAATTACCGGATACTTTAATCAACAAACTGCCCGGTAACGTTATACCATCAAGTAATAATTCTTCGGTAGCGGAATTCCCGGGAACGATTGAAGTATTAAATTGTACCATTGCACCGACAATATTCAAGGTATCACCTCCGATCACTTCCTGTAACTGGATAATAATGGGATTTCCCAGTGTGATAACCATGTCGTTTACTATTGTTATTTCCAAAATTCCATTGGCAAAAACGGCCTGATCAAAATCACTGAAGTTGAACGGATTAACAACTGGATTTAGCACAAATCCGGGAATTGCCTGAGTGGTGTCATCGTCTACCAAATTTATTTCAGGATAAATCTGGTCCAGACGGAAAGGATCGGTTTCAGTCGGAATAATATCGTCTAATTCTATCAGGCCGATCATGGAGCTTATCTGTTTTGTAATTGGGTTTACTCCAACCTCGTCGAATCCAACACTTTCCGTGATTTCCGTGTCCTCAATCGTCACATCATCGACGGATTGTGAGAAAGATTTATTGATATCATCGATATTGAGTTGGTCTCCCACTTCAACCGAATCAATCGATATATTATCCTGAAAAACAAAAATTGAATCCCCCGTACCGTTGACCGGTATGATTTGAATTAACGAATCTTCCAGCATCGTATTGAGTTCGACTGTCTGTTCTGTAATGGGAAATTCTAACTGTATGATCCAGGACGGTAATTGGGCATCTTTAAAGTCCATGAGCGAACAGCCGGTAACTAACAGTAGCCCTGTCAGGGACAAGATATGGTTATATTTAGTTTTCATATTGAATTCCGTATTTGTTATTTTTAAAACCTTAAGGTGGAAAATTGGTTAAAATTGTATTCTAAAAATGGTCGGACAGCGGTAAAAATTAATTACACCTATTAAATAAGGTTGTGATATTAATCAAACGCAGGTAAAAACAAAATTTACATTTTAACGGTACCAATCATGCTGTTTATATGACGCTCATTTCTCGAAATTCCACTCAATGCCAAACCGGATGAAACTTCCCATTGCAGGAAAGAATCGGTTACCAGTTATTTTTTGGGAATCGGGTGAAAGGGACGAGTTAATCCGTGCCAATAGGGGTGACAATTCGTAAGCCAGATTCTCCATCTGATAAGTAATCGTTACAGTGGTAATCACTGCCCGTAACTGAAAGCTGATCGGCCAGTGATTGTTAATTGGCTCTGCATCTGCAATTCCGGAATAAGGTACAGTGCGGTAGGGATCAAACCCGAAAGCGGGATCACGATTCAACCAACCTTGAATATCCAATCGGGCATACAAATCCAAACGATCTTTTAAAATAAACTTCAATTTACCTTCAATCCCAAGGTTTATTCGATCACGGATTCCATCCGATAAGGTAACTTGATCATAGCCAGTATGACGGTAATTACATTCCAGAAGCCATTCATCGGTGATTTGCCAATCCAACTGAGTCATGCCATGCCATAGATAAGCTGATGATCGTTGGGTAATAAAATTATCAGTACCAGCAACTTCTTTCAGATAATGATAATCCGGTGATTGGATAATTCCGGTCTCGAGCGTTATATCAAAATTGTCACTGCTCTTTATTACCGTGAAACAACCATTAAACCACTGGGTGGATTTATCAAGTTGTTCGGATAAAAATACCCGAGGCACTCTCCTTTTATAATAAGCGATATGCATATTAACATTCAAACCAGCGAGCGAGGGGATTAGATCAATTCTCAGATGTGGGGAGACCGCTAAATCAATGATCGATACTCCCGCGGCTGCTTTTAGTAACTGATTCTCATAGCCGGTTAACACGGTATACCAGGTACGGAGAATCGATGGTGCGGCTTGTTGGTTTACCGCAAAGAACAATAATAATTCGGCGTTGCTTTCCAAAGGTCGTCGATAACGGGATGATAGAAAACTGCGCACCAGTTTCTGTGAATAGGTGGTATCATTAGAAGGCTTACCGGAATTTTGTTTATAATGCAATTGACTGGCGTGTAAGTCCAATATCCCAGATCCAAACGGTTTTTGCAGCAGGATTCCACCAGCGGTTATTTGATCATTGTAATAACCACGGACAGACGAATCCGGTAAACCGGAATTGGATAATAGACGTAGCAATGATAATTCGAATTGCCCATTTTTTTGAGCATTGGAACGATAATCAAACCGGTAAGATTGTTGCATCGGGACCTCAACACCGGAAGGTAAAATAAATTCGGCTATTTGGCCGGCATAACTACGCTTGAAGCCCATTAAATTAACCTGGCTGCCTGGTTCTGAGAAGCGAGCTTCTACTTCCAACTGATCAAAATTGAAATCACCACGCTGATAATTAAACCGGCTAATAATTGGCAGGCTGTCCGGTGGCGGTGAAAATTGCGGAAAATTACCCATACTATGGACCGCGAAACGATCGGCGACCGCCGGACCCAATCGCAAGGGATAGATGGCTACCAAACGATCAAATAATATGGGTCCCGAAGTCCAATCACGATGCCAGAGTAAATTCCCGTTAATACTGCGTAAACCATATTGTCCACTCCACTCAAAGGGCAAATCATTAGTGGTTTGGGAGAATCCGGCCGATAAAAGTACAAAACAGAATCCTAAAACCAGTAAGCGCCCGGGTAATATCATTAAATTACCACCTTGTTGTCTTCCTTAAAGGCTGTAGTACCAATTATGTGGGGTATTCCAACAGCAAATACGATCGCATTTGATACCTGGTGCAATATTGTAAAACCAAGCCCGGACAGATAAATAGCTACCGTCTGCGGCCAATCAAAGCCCGCACTGACCGGAAAGCTTAAAGTCGTCAGCGAATCATAGATAAAAGTAAGAATTAAACCAATAAAAGCGAGGGCGACTTTCCCTGACAAGGAATTTTTCCAATTCAGCAAGACGGGACGTAATAATCCGCCGACCAAACCGGTCAGACTCATGGCAATTACCTGAGTCAGCAACAGGGGCGGAAACGCCAAACCGGACCCCAGTGGGTGCATTACTGAAAATATCAATTCCGCCATTGCACCAACCAGTACACCCCAGCCAATTCCCAACCAGGCTCCGGCACAGAATACTATTGCGGTAATCAATTCTACATTGGGCACAAGTAATAATGCATATCCGGCACCGATTGCCAGAGCAGTAAAAATGGATGCTTTAACCAGTTGGGTCGGCGGCATCGTTACCCTTATACAATGCAGTACGGAAATAATTCCTCAGATCAGTCCATTTCCCAGCATTCTGATCCTCCTCCAGCAACTTATCCATCAGATTGAATTTAGCATCCATATTATCAATCATATGCAGTAATAGCGCTTCTTTAAAAGCCGGTCTTCTCGGGCTTCCCCATTCGAGCGTGCCTTGATGGGCCAGCAGCATGTGTTTCAATTTCCAGCGCAATTCATCCGAAAAACCTCCCACTTCACCAAGGGCTTCCCGAATAATATCATATCCGATAATTATGTGACCGATAAAATTGCCTTCATCAGTGTAGCGATTTTCAAATTCACCGCTGAGTTCGCGCAATTTCCCGATATCATGCAATAAAATACCAGCCATCAACAAATCTTCATCAACTTGGTAATGGGTTGCCAAAAATTTACCAATTTGAGCCATTGATAATACATGTTCCAGAAAACCGGAGCGATAATCATGGTGAATTATCATCGAAGCAGGTAATATGAGCAATCGGTCTTTATTCTCCCGATAGATGAGCGATACCAATCTTCGTAAACCTTTATGTTTGATTTTGCGAATCAGCGCAACGATCGCAGCCCACATTTCCTGTGGATCGTGAACGGAGGCAGGTACAATCAAAGCCGGATCATAACCATAGCGGGCATAGTGTTGAATGGTAGCCCGGTTGATTTTTTTGACTATTAGTTGCAGACGATCCTGAAAACTTTCAATGATTCCCGATACCGCTACAGCCTCCGATTGTTCAAATTTTGCACTGTATTCCTCGACCTTGTCCCACACCTTAGCCGCAACAACTCCAGTTCGGTCGCGCAATGATAAATCTAAATATAAATCACCGCTGCGCTTGTGTCGTATGTGCTTTTCCACACATAGATAAAAACCTTGAACTCGGTCGCCTTCAATAAACTTATCGATTGTAGTTATCGTTTTCATAAGGCTTGAATTTTCTAATAACTGATACCAATGTCAAGCAGAGCGATCATTGAGAAATATTGGACATTAGTATTATTTTACAGCCTATCAATTAGTATAAAAATGATAAAGATTCATATTGCAGATTACAAAAATCCGGAACAAGCCCGACTGTTGGAAGGCTGTTTAAAAAACTGGTTTCGTAATCCTAAGGATTTGAACCTGACATCACCCAAAACACGCTACCCGTTCAAATTTAAACACTGGAAGAAAAAATTCTACTCCGATTCTGACACGCTTTCCTGTGTAGTGTTAAAAAACAAATTGATTATAGGACATGTCAGTCTGCGATTCTCTGATGATCGACTGCGTGGTCATATATTTCATTTAATCATTGCTCCGGAATATCGTGGCCAGGGATATGCCCGAAAGCTTATTAATTACTTAGAAAATATTGCCAGTGAGTTGAAGCTTGAAAAACTTACTTTAAATGTAAATCGAGGTAATCAAACAGCCCAACAATTATATGATAAACTGGGCTATAGTACGGAGGGCAAATCTGGACCTAAACCAATAATTATGCAAAAACTGCTGACGGATTAAATATCATCTCCGAATATTAATTTTTCCCGTAGATGTCTCAACGCAGTCGCCATTACAACCATTACAGGTAAAATTTTTAGCAGGTATTACTTGTTTATATATATTTCTTATAACTAATACACCGGCCACTATTATTATAATAGCCGTTACCAACAATTGCCAGTTCATCTTGAATTACTATTCAAAATACTATGCTTCATCTGCGCGACAGTTTTCACACAAACCAATTAACTGGTGGACATGATTGGTCAGAGTAAAATTGTATTGGGCTGCTATTTCCTTCTGCATTTCTTCTATGCCCTCATGGAAAAATTCCTCGATCCGTCCGCATTTGGTGCAGATCAGGTGATCATGATGGGTCAAACCCCATTTACTTTCATAGCGGTTTTTACCATCGCCTAAATCGAGTTTACGGACGAGATTATTTTTAACCAGGATTTCGATTGTACGATAAACCGTCGCTCTGGATATATTTATACTTTTCTGCCGTAAGGCAAAATAAATATTCTCTGCGTCACGATGACTATCTGAAGATTGTAATTCCAACCAGACCGCTTCACGCTGTTGGGTATAGCGTAAACCTTCCTGCTTGATAATTGCTCTTAAATCTATTTGAGGCGAGTTCATAATTAACCTTATTGATATTGAATCTCACCTAATTTACAATATTTCAGCTTCTCCAGAAACACTTTTATTATAAATTATTGCTATTGTTGGTTGAATCCGGACCGGTATCAAGAGTTTGGATTCTGGATTTTTTTAAGTTTGGCGAATTTTACTACCAGTTTACGCTTTTGACCATCCTTAAAAACAATCCCCACACGCTGGTTTTCCCCGCTGCCACTCAAAGCTTCAATTTTACCAATTCCAAAAATGGCATGTTCAACATAATCACCTTTTTTGAAATCATCAAAAACGGTGACGGTACGTTTTACCACCGTTTTGGTATTACCCCAGCCTGTTCGAACTACTTTGCGTGTCAGGGCAGATGTAAAACGTATTTTAGTAAGGTAATTCTCAGGTATCTCATGAATAAAGCGGGACACCAATCCAACGACCTGGTCCGATCCCATGCGCCGACGAGCATTAGCGTATAATAAATATACTTGTTTCTGAGCCCGGGTAATAGCCACGTAGAATAGCCGACGTTCCTCTTCGACATTCTCGTCTTCCTTCAAAGAATTAAAGTGCGGAAACAATCCTTCCTCCATACCGGTGATGAATACAACCGGAAATTCCAATCCCTTGGAGGAATGGGCTGTCATTAATGTTATCCGGTTGACCTTTTCATCCCAATTATCAATATCAGTCAACAGGGTGACTTCTTCCATAAATCGCTGCAAGCTATTTTCGGAATTCCGCCGGGTAAATACGTCGATCGCCTTGAGTAATTCCTCGATGTTTTCTACTCTGTCCCGATCCTCAGGCGTATTTTGCTCTTTATAATATTTAATAAATCCGGTATCTTCAATTAAAGTTTGAGCCAGTTCACTGACATTCAATTTATCAAGCAAGTCATGGTATTTAGACACAATCCGGAAGAAACTTGACAGTGAATCGGCTTGTTTTCCACGAATATCGATGGCGGAGGGTTCCGCCAGAACATCAAACAGCCGCTTATTCACCTTTTCGGCCCGCTTAATACATTTATCAATTGTTTTACTGCCGATACCCCGCGGAGGGAAATTAATCACACGGCGTAGTGCAACGGTATCTTCCAGATTCACTATCAATTTCAAGTAGGCCAGAAAATCTTTGATTTCTTTACGCTTGTAGAACCGAATACCACCAACAATATCATAGGGGATTCCCATCTGCATCAAACTATCTTCCAAAGCGCGAGATTGAGCATTAGTACGGTATAATATGGCAAAATCACTAAACTTGCGTTTATTGAGTTTTATTTCTTTCTCGATAGCGTTGACCACGGCATCGGCTTCCTCCATCTCATCCTGAGTTTCAATCAAGCCCAGTTTTTCCCCAGCGCCCCGGACTGATACTAATTCCTTATGAGCCCGGTGCTCGTTATTCTGTACGATAGCAGTTGCAGCCGATAATATTTTCTGTGTGGAACGATAATTTTTTTCCAGTTTAAAGACCACACAATCTTTAAATACTTTTTCAAAATCAAGAATATTGCGTATATCAGCACCACGCCAACCATAAATAGACTGATCATCATCACCAACTACACAAATATGGTTATGCTTTTCAGCTAATCTGGACACAAATAAAAACTGTGGCCGATTGGTATCCTGATATTCATCAACAACGATATATTTCCAGCGTTCCTGGTATTTTTTTAAAACCGCAGGATAATTTTCAAATAAAACCAATGGCAGAATCAACAAATCATCAAAATCCACTGCATTATTTTTCCTTAATTCCTTCTGGTAATTCGCATATACTTCCGCAACAGTACGTACTAAATTATTTCCTGCTTTTGCAGCCACATCTTCAGGAAAAAGCAGTTTATTTTTATATCCGCTGATATAATTTTGGACCTTCCCCGGAAAGAGATAATCCTTGGAGATATTCATATCATCAAGAACCAGTTTTATCAAAGCAAGTTGGTCAATAGAATCATAAATAACATAATCCTGTGTATAACCAAGCCGTTTAATTTCCTGCCTTAAAAGACGGGCACAAATCGAATGAAAGGTACCAATATTTGTAGTAACTGAATCCTGTTTTAGCAGTTTACAAACCCGTTCTTTCATTTCGTTGGCTGCTTTGTTGGTAAAAGTAACTGCCAAAATTTCCTCGGGTTGGTAAAATCCCTGCTGAATAAGGTAAGCGATTTTTTGAGTTATAACCCGTGTTTTACCACTACCGGCACCTGCGAATACCAGAACCGGTGTATCGATTGATTCAACGGCAGTTTTCTGGATCTTATTTAAATTTCTCAAACTCATATTGCGTCGGTCTTATTCTGCATTTTCATTCTTCGTTCACGAGCTGCATTACGTCTAACTTGTTGAAATTTGCGCTTAGCCCGATTATGTTCCGCTTGGGTATTGGAAAAAGTATGATAGCCATCACCCTTAGCAACAAAATACAAATACCCAACATCTGCCGGGTATAATGCAGCTAATATGGACTGACGACCCGGACTGTTGATTGGTCCGATGGGTAATCCATAAATACGATAAGTGTTATAAGGCGATCTGATCTGCAGATCTCTTTTAAGCAACCGCCGGGGTGAGCCTTCGATTATATATTGTATAGTGGGGTCAGCCTGCAGCCGCATGTGCTTCTTTAACCGGTTGTAGTAGACCGCCGCAATGATTGGTCGCTCTTCATCATAGATAGCTTCGCCTTCAATAATGGAAGCCATGGTGATGATCTCCAATTCGCTTAAACCAATTCTTTCCTCAATACCCATCATCTCGCGGGTAAAGTGGTTTTTATACTGATCTACAAGTCGCGTAATGATTTCCTTTTCATTCTGACCCTCCAGAAAATTGTAGGTCTCCGGGAAAAGAAACCCTTCCAAACTGCTGACCGCTGGTATAGCCAATGATTTGATAAAAGCAGAATCGTGACATAAACTGCTAAAAGTAGCTCCATTCAAACCTAAAGCAACAGACACCTCGTCAGCAACTTCAGCAATTGTCCAGCCTTCAATTATTGTAATGGACTTGTTAGTCGGTGAACCGTTTACTAACTGACGTAAAATACCATAATTATTACTGGCATTCCACAGTGTAAATACACCGGCGGGTATATTTTTTTCCTGTCCCAATAACTTGGCAGCCAGGGTAAATGTTTTTTGGTTGCTAATAATTTGTTTTTCTTTCAATAGCCCGGAAATGGATGTTAATGAAGCGCCCTCCGGCACCTTTACGCGTATCCGGTCAAAGGGATTATCCTGAGACCAGAAAATGATCGAACAATAGAACGTTATTACACTGGTAATCAGAAGAAGTAGGATGATACCCAAATAAGCCTTTTTAAAGTTGATGAACGGAATATTTTGCATGGCTTTACGGGGGGCGAAGTTAAATGTTTGTATTCGGATAAGTCAAAGCATAATACTGATGTATATGATAAATATTTTTCCTTTTGTTAGTACTGACTGTCCAGCGTATTTTCGCGGCTGCTATGAGCATGGAAAACCACAAGGAAAGCCTGCATCTATTTGAAGGCTGGGCTTATACCGCAAAGAACTACCTGCTTTTTCTCGTCGGAATTATTTTCATAGTCCTTGGTTATATCATCATGGCTCTGGGCGAAGTCAACAGTTTTCAGAGTCTGACAATTGCTCCTTCCATGCTTTTCCTGGGCTATGTTGTGATCATTCCTTTTGCCTTGATATACCGCGATAAAGCGGTTAAGTAAAACTTGGGATCGTAGTTCAGTTGGTTAGAACGCCGGCCTGTCAAGCCGGAGGTCGCGAGTTCGAGTCTCGTCGGTCCCGCTCTCTATAGACCTCATTTCTCGTCGAGAATTTGAGGTTTTTTTGTTTTTAGGCATTAGTCTGGATTGGTCTGGTTTTGTCTGGAAATTGCAACTTAATTGCAACTTGGCATTTAGAGTGGCTTCATATTTATTTGAATATTCCACCTGTAATGACTGAATTAATCCAGCATAATGTTTTTCAGTAACATTTACCCTACTATGTCCTAACCACTTGCTGGTAGCGAAAATATCTCTACCAGACATATAATGCCATGCTCCAGCCGTTTTTCCAGACTCCAAAAGGCAAACATGATCAACGGGGTAATCCAGAATTTTGAAAAGAAGCCAATCGAATATTCAAATTGCCCAGGGAAAAAAGTAAAGAACAGCGCAATCAGCAATCCAGCTCGCAAACCGTCTAAAGACCGGCCAATCAGAAAAACCGAAGCTGAAATTAAGATCAAACGCTGCTTCGCTTTCACTTGGGAATGGGTGATTGATTTGTCAGATTCGGACG